>NZ_JBHWGD010000049.1:0-15818 GCF_042733235.1 Kitasatospora sp. NPDC059722 | reverse complement strand
GACCCGGGGGCCCGCGTGCACCCCGCGCCGGCGGGCGCCCCGGGGCCCGCCCGGGCCCCGCACGCCCCCCGGGGCCCCCCCCCCCTAACCCGGGGGGGGGGCCCCGTTCGATAATGGGCGCATGAGCGAGCGCAGCGAGCGAATCATTGGAGGGCGCGCGTGGGCGAATGCCCTCGCCGAGCGAAGCGAGGCGGGCGCATGAGCGATACGCCGTCCTTCTCCGTTCCGGCCGGACTGCCGCGGCTCGGCCGCTGCGCCGTGATGGGCGTGGTCAACGTCACGCCCGACTCCTTCTCGGACGGCGGGCTGTGGCACGACCCGGCCCGCGCGATCGCGCACGGGCTCGCGCTCCGGGCCCGCGGCGCGGACCTGGTGGACGTCGGCGGCGAGTCCACCCGGCCCGGCTCCCAGCGGGTGACCGAGGAGGAGGAACTCGCCCGGGTGCTGCCCGTCGTGCGCGAGCTGGCCGACGCCGGGGTCGTGGTCTCCATCGACACCATGCGCGCCTCCGTCGCCGAGCGGGCCGTGGCGGCCGGTGCCGCGATCGTCAACGACGTCTCCGGCGGGCTGGCCGACCCGGCCATGGCGCACGTCGTCGCCGAGACCGGCGTGCCGTTCGTGGTGATGCACTGGCGCGGGCAGTCCGCCGACATGGACCGGCTGGCCGTGTACGGCGACGTCGTCGGGGACGTCGTCGCCGAGCTGACCGCGCGGGTGGACGCGCTGGCGGCGGCCGGCGTCAAGGAGGAGCAGCTGATCCTCGACCCGGGGCTGGGCTTCGCCAAGACCCCCGAGCACAACTGGGTGCTGCTCGGGCGGCTGGACGCGCTCACCGCGCTCGGCCGTCCCGTCCTCGTCGCCGCATCGCGCAAGCGGTTCCTGGGTACGCTGCTCGCCGACCCGGAAACCGGGGAGCTGCGCCCGGCCAGGGAGCGCGACGACGCGACCGCTGCGGTGTCGGTGCTCTCGGCCCGGGCCGGGGCCTGGGCGGTGCGGGTGCACGACGTGTCCGGCACGGCGGATGCGGTCCGGGTGGTCGCGGCCTGGCAGCGCGCGGCCCGGTTGGGGTAGGACGGGAGGGTCTGTGGCAGGTGACGGCAGGTTGAGCGGGGCCGCGGCGGGACGGGCGCGCGAGGCGGACGTGGAGGCCGTGCTCGCGGCGAACCGGGCGCTCTACGAGGCGCTGGAGCGCGGGGACCTGGAGGCGGTCGAGGACGCCTGGCTGGGCGCCGCGGACGCGGACGACAAGGGCGGCGTGGTGTGCGTGCACCCGGGCTGGCCGGTGCTGCGCGGCCGGGCCCAGGTGACCCGGTCGTACATGCTGATCATGATGAACACCGAGTACATCCAGTTCTTCCTGACCGACGTCGAGGCCGAGGTGCACGGCGATGTGGCCCTTGTCACGTGCACCGAGAACATCCTCTCCGGCGGGGAGGCCGAGGAGGAGGGCGAACTCGGTCCGCTGGTCGGCGGAAAGGTCGTCTCGACGAATCTCTTCCGGCGCACCCCGGCCGGGTGGAAGCTCTGGTCGCACCACGGTTCACCCGTGCTGACCAGCGGAGACGAGGACGACGAGGACTGACCGGGCGAGCCGGGGAAAACCGCCGCCGAAGCGTCGCCCGGGAATTTCGAATCGGTCACCGAACGTTCACGTCAATCGCCGGATCGGCGTGCGTGGCGACGGTTCGTGCCGGGTAGGACGGTCAGACGTTGTCCGTGCCCGCGGGTAGATTCGAAACGGAGTGGCGGGCCTGCCGCCCGCCTTCGCCCTGCTCGTCCGTGCCTTTTCCTCGGGCGGGGCCCGTCCGACTGGGAGCAGTGATTCGTTTGCTGGACCGCGTCACCCTGCGGGGTCTGCGAGCCCGGGGCCACCACGGCGTCTTCGAGCGCGAGCGCGTCGAGGGGCAGACCTTCGTGGTCGACCTCGTCCTGTACCTGGACACCCGCCCGGCCGCGTCCGGCGACGACCTGACCCGCACGGCGCACTACGGGATCGTGGCCGAGGAGGTCACCGCGATCATCGCCGGGGAGCCGGTCGACCTGATCGAGACCCTGGCGCAGCGCATCGCCGACCAGTGCCTCAAGCACGACGCGGTCGAGGAGGTCGAGGTGACCGTCCACAAGCCGGACGCCCCGATCACCGTGCCGTTCGACGACGTGACCGTGACCATCCACCGGACGCGCGCATGACCGCAGCCGTGCGCCCGGTACCCGATGCAGAGGAATCTCGATGAACAGCGACCCGACCACCTCGCCGAGCACGTTCGACCTGGAGAGCCGGGTGGACTCCGCCGACACGACCCTGCACAGCCAGCGCTGCGCGGTGGTCGCCCTCGGCAGCAACCTGGGCAACCGCCTGGACACCCTGCAGGGTGCCGTGGACGCCCTCGCCGACACCCCCGGGCTGAGGATCAAGGCCGTCTCCGCGGTCTACGAGACGGAGGCCGTCGGCGGGCCGGACGAGCAGCCCAACTACTACAACGCGGTCGTCGTGCTGCGCACCTCGCTGCCGCCGCGCGACCTGCTGGAGCGCGGCAACGCGATCGAGGACGCCTTCGGGCGGGTGCGCACCGTCCGCTGGGGCGCGCGCACCCTGGACGTCGACATCCTGGCGTACGAGGGCGTCGTCAGCGACGACCCGCAGCTGCTGCTGCCGCACCCGCGTTCGCACGAGCGGGCCTTCGTGCTGGCGCCGTGGCTGGACGCCCAGCCGGACGCCGAGGTGCCCGGGTACGGGCAGGTCTCCGTGCTGCTGGAGAAGCTCGGCGGCCCGGACGCGCAGGGCGTGCGCCGGCGGGACGACATCCGCCTGACGCTGCCGGAGTAGCGGTTCGGCGGCCCGGTGGCCGGGGAACCCGGGTGGGGGCCCGGCCGTCCGAGTAGGTGTCCGCCGTCCGTGCGGGTGTCCGCCCGGCCGGGCCCGGTACGGTGGCCTGGCGCCGCCGCTCCGGGCTCCCGGGCGGCCGTCTCTGGTACCCCGGGAAGGACCTCCTCCGCGTGAAGCTGCTTCGCCTCCGCCTGCTGATCGGCATCACCGCCGCCACGACGGCGCTGTCCTGGGCCGGTGCCAAGCTGTGGGCCTCCCTGGACACCCTGCCGGCCGTGCCGGCGGCGGCGCCGGTGGTGCTGGCCGCGGTGGCGGTGATCCTCCTGGCGACCACGATCTCGCTGCGGGGCCGGCTGAAGGCGGTGCGGGAGCGCCAGCCCGGCGCGAAGCGGGTCGATCCGCTGCTCGCGGCCCGGGCCGTGGTGCTCGGGCAGGCCAGCGCGCTCGTGTCGGCGGTGGTCACCGGGATCTACGCGGGGGCGGGCATCTACCTGCTCGGCGAGCTGGACGTGCCGGCGCGCAAGGACCAGGCCGTGACGGCCGGCCTCGCGGTGCTCGCGGGCGCCGCGGTGATCGCGACGGCGCTCTGGCTCCAGCACGTGTGCAAGCTGCCGGAGAACCACGACGATCCGGGTGGCCCGGCGGCCTCGCACCGCTGAGCTGGGCAGTTGTCGTGATCTTGAGTGAAGTGCCGGGCACGTGCGGTAAATCTTGCACAGTGTCAAGGGTCAAAGCGGACCCTGGGCTGACACGGCCCCAATTCGCACGCTAGTTTCTTGGCATGTCTCGCGGACGCCACCGTCATTCCTCCGTCCTCGGCCGGGTCTTTCCCCCCACCGCAGCCGGCGTGCTCCTCGTCGCAGCTCTGGCCGCTCTGCTTTTCAGTCAGGACACCATCCTGGTCCGCTCGGTGGGTGTCGCGGCGGTGTCCGCGACGCTCGGCTTCGCGGTCCTGCTGAAGCAGCGCGACAGGGCGGCCCGGGCCGCGGCCGAGACGTCCGTCGCGCAGCGGCTGCGGGCCGAGGAGCGCTTCGAGGAGCAGCTCGCCGAGGCCGAGTACGCGGCGGAGGTCGCGGAGGAGCGGGCCACCCGGTTCGGGCGGCGGCTGACCGCGGAGAAGTCGCGCCTGGCGAAGGCCGAGACCGAGATCGCCCGCCTGCTGCGCGAGCGGGCCGTGCTGGTCGCCGAGCAGGCGCTCAAGGAGGCCGAGGCGGCGCAGCGGGCGCTGGCCGCGAGCCGTCCGAAGTACCCGGCCAGCCCGGCCGCGTTCGTCCGTGCCGGTGCCGTGCTGCGGCTGCTGGAGCGGCGCGCGCGGGCCCAGGAGGAGCGGCGCGAGCGGTCGGCGGGCGCGGAGGTCGCGCTGCGGGCGCGGACGGCTCCCGTCGCGCCGGCGCGGGCCGCGCAGGCTCCGGTGCCCCCGAAGCAGGTTGCCGCCGTGCCCGTCTCCGCGGTGCCGGCCCCGGTGGCCCCGTCCGTCCCGACGCCGGAGTCGGCTCCGCGGCAGGCTCCGGTGCCGACTCCGGTGAAGGCGGCTCCGGTGCGGCCGGTGCTGACCGCCACGGTGGGCCAGCTGGGCGGTGCGCCGGCCGCGCCCGCGGCTCCGGCCGAGCGGCAGCGTCCGCGCCCGGGGCAGTCCGGCCAGGCGCGCGGGCAGGGCTTCAGCTTCTTCGGGCGCAGTCCGGGTGCCGCGGTGCGGGCGGCGGCCCCGGCTCCGGCGGTCGGCAGTGTCGCCGAGCTGAACGAGCGGACGGACCTGGCGGACGTGGTGGGCGACGAGGCGGTGGCCGAGAAGGCGCTGGCCGAGGCGCAGGAGGCCCAGGAGGCGCAGGAGGCCCGCGGGGCCCGGGACGCCGGGGGTGCCGCGCCGGAGCAGGGCGAGCCGACCGTCGTCGACCTGACGCCGGAGGAGGAGACGGAGCTGATCCAGCTCCCGGAGCTGCGCGCCTCGCGCTGACGCCCCGCGAACGCGACCGCGGCGCGGAACATCGGATCGACCGACGTTCCGCGCCGCGGCGTTTCGGGCCCGGGGCCCGGGCGTCAGATCTGGACGCCGAAGTCCTGGGCGATGCCGGCCAGGCCGGAGGCGTAGCCCTGGCCGACGGCGCGGAACTTCCACTCGCCGTTGTTGCGGTAGAGCTCGCCGAAGATCATCGCGGTCTCGGTCGCGGCGTCCTCGGAGAGGTCGTACCGGGCGAGCTCGGCGCCGCCGGCGGCGTTCACCACGCGGATGTAGGCGTTGCGGACCTGGCCGAAGTTCTGGCTGCGGGCGACGCCGTCGTAGATGGTGACCGGGAAGGTGATCCGGGCGGCCTCGGCGGGCAGGGCGGCCAGGTCGACGTTGATCGACTCGTCGTCGCCCACGCCCTCGCCTGTGCGGTTGTCACCGGTGTGCACGACGGAGCCGTCCGGCGTGCTGGTGTTGTTGAAGAACACGAAATGGCCGTTGGACAGCACCTTGCCGTCCGCGTTCAGGACGATGGCGCTGGCGTCGAGGTCGAATTCGGCGCCGGTCGTGGTGCGGACGTCCCAGCCCAGGCCGACCGAGACCGCGGACAGGCCCGGGGCCTCCTTGGTCAGCGAGACGTTTCCGCCCTTGGAGAGGCTCACTGGCATGGTGATCGCTGTCCCTTCGTTCGCTTTTCCCGGGACAACGCAATCGTCCGGTGGATTGGTTCCACCGGGGATCCTCCCTTTCGCGCGGGCGCCAAGTTCTGGCAAAGCGCGGGCAATGTACGGGTCAGATCCGGCGGAACCTGCCCTGGAGCGACCAGATGTTGGGGTTGTCGGCCAGGTCGGGGTGCATGTCGAACAGGTCGGCGAGGGTGTCCTGGAGGAAGTCCCGTGCTTCGCGGCGCAGCTCGGCGTGGCGCACCACGGCGGGCGGCTCGTCGGGCAGCCAGGTGGCGCTGACCTCGACCCAGTTGAAGCGGCGGGCGAAGCGCAGCAGCTCGGTGTTCTGGGTGAAGTCGAGGTCGGCGGTCTGGACACGGGCGGCCCGGCCGCCGGCCGGGTCGCGGTCCAGCTCCTCGGCGATGTCGCACAGCGCCCACGCGAAGTCGAGCACCGGGACCCAGCCCCAGGCGGTGGAGAGCTCCGCGCCCTCGGCGTCCAGGTACACGTCGCCGCAGAAGAGGTCGTACCGCAGGGCGTGCACGGAGGCGGTGCGGTAGTCGGTCTGCGGGGGGTCGGGGAAGCGGTTGGAGAGGGAGTAGCCGAGCTCGATCACACCGCCATTGTCGGGGCTCGGGGTGCGTGCCGGATAACCGGGTGACCGGGCGGGCCGGGCGCGGGATGATGGGCGCATGCCCGAGCCCATCCGCGTACGGGGGTCGGTGGTCGTCCCCGACGCCGAGCTCGTCTGGCGCTTCTCCCGTTCCTCCGGCCCCGGTGGCCAGCACGTCAACACCTCCGACAGCAAGGTCGAGCTGCGCTACGACGTGGCCGCCTCGAAGGCGCTGCCCGAGGTGTGGCGCGAGCGCGCGCTGGAGCGGCTGGCGGGCCGGCTGGTGGACGGCCGGGTGCTGGTGGTCCAGGCCTCGGAGTTCCGCTCGCAGTGGCGCAACCGCGAGGCGGCCGCGGTCCGGCTGGCCGCGGTGCTGACCCAGGCCTGCGCGCCGCCGCCGAAGACCCGCCGGGCGACGAGGCCGAGCCGTGGGATGGTCGAGCGGCGGCTGGACAACAAGCGGCACCGCTCCGAGCTGAAGGAAGGGCGGCGCTCGCCGCGCTCCGAGTAGTCGCCCGCCGAATAGGCGCCCGCCGGTCCGTCGCGCGGTGGCCCGGTCGAGCGCGCCGTGTGCCGGCGCGGTGGCTCAGCCGAGCGTGCGGTAGCCGCCGCGGAAGTAGAGCAGGGGCCGGCCGCCGGGGTCCGGGACGACGGCCTCCAGGACGCGCCCGAGCAGCAGCGTGTGGTCGCCCGCGGGTATCCGCTGCTCGGTGCGGCACTCGACGGTGGCCAGCGCGCCCTCGATCAGCGGGGCGCCGGTGGCCGGGCCGCGGTGGTGCGGGGTGTCGGCGAACAGCAGCCGGTCACTGAGCCGGCCCTTCATGGCGAAGCGGGAGCCGGTCGTCTTCTGGGCCTCGGTGAGCACCGAGACCGCCCAGGTGTCCACGCGGGCGAGCACCTCGTCCATCCGGGAGTCCTCGCGGACCGAGATCAGCACCAGCGGCGGCTCCAGCGACACGGAGAGGAAGGACGTGGCGGTCATGCCGATGTCCTCGCCGTCCTCGGGGTCGTGGACGGTCACCAGGCTCACGCCGGCGGCGAGCTGGGAGAGTGCGGCCCGGAACTCGTCGGGCGTGGCGTGGGCGGCAGCTTCGGGCTGCGGGGACGGGTACACGTACCGCACGGTAGCTGGCGGTCGCGGGTCGCGACATCGGGCCGTGGTCGTAGGACCAGCGGCGCAGGGGTGAGGGCCGGGACCGGTGCCCTCACTCACTCCCAGGGGTGAAGCAGGGGTGAAGCAGGGGGCCTGCCGGGCGACAGGCGGCTTCAGCGCGCGGGCAATGCGGTCGACCACGAGAAATGTTCCGATAGCGCTTTATGTCCCGCTATGGGACGGATGAGCTGATTAAGGGCGCATTAGTGTCGTGTGATTTAAGTCACAAGTGGTGGCCTATTGCTGACCGAGCGTGCCGAACGCTGTGCTCCCTGTGATTCAGTTCTTCTGGCAATCGGACGATAACCAATCAAGAACTATCCGAAGCAGCCGGGGAGCCCCCGCATGGAAGCCGAGTCGGAGCCGTACGTCCGTCTCGCGACCCTCCGCACCTTGCACCGGGTCGTGGCGGACCTCAACGCTGCCCGCAGCCTGGCGGGCACGCTGCAGGCCGTCGTCGAGGGTGCGGTCCACGGGCTCGGATTCGACGCCGCCGCGGTGAGCCTGGTGCGGCCCGACGGCGACCTCGTCGTGGCGGCCGTCTGGGAGCTGGAGGAGAGCGCCATGGGCGGCCCCTCCGTGCTGCTCGGCCAGGTCGGCTCCCGCGAGTCCTGGGACCGGCTGCTCGGCGTCAGCGACCACTGGGGCACCCTGCGCTTCCTGCCCTACGACCGGGGCTGGGCCGTCGCCAGCGACATCCCGCGCTGGATCGGGGACGGCCCGATGCCCGTCTACGCCAACGACTGGCACCCCGCCGACGGGCTGCTCGCCCCCATGTACAGCGCCGGCGGCGACCTGCTCGGTGTCCTGTCGGTGGACCGTCCGCGCAGCGGCAAGCGGCCCGGCGCCTGGACCCGCGAGGCGCTGGAGATGTTCTCGCTCCAGGCCTCCATCGCGATCGGCAACGCCCGCCTGCGGGCCGAGATGCAGCGCGCCCTGGCCCGCCTGGAGAAGGAGCAGCAGGCACTGCGGGCGAGCGAGGAGAGCTTCCGCCAGGCCTTCGAGTACGCGCCCAGCGGCATGGCCATCACGGAGCTGTGCGGCCCCGGGCGCGGCCAGCTGACCAGGGTCAACGACGCGCTCTGCCGCCTGCTCGGCCGACCACGCGCGGTGCTGCGCCAGCAGAGCTTCGTCGACCTCGTCCACCCCGACGACCGCGCCCTGCTGGAGCGCACCAGCGCGGAGAGCGGGCGGGCCGAGCTCCGCCTCTCCCGGCGGGACGGCGGCTACCAGTGGGTGTGCCTGCGCAACTCCGTCGTGGCGGACGCCGCCGAGGGCCCCAGCTTCCTGCTCACCCACGTCGAGGACATCGAGGACCGCAAGCGCCACGAGCTCCAGCTCGCCCACCGGGCCAGCCACGACGCGCTCACCGGCCTGCCCAACGGCGCCGAGCTGAAGGCCCGGCTGGCCCGCCGGCTCTGCCCCGAGCCGCAGACCGTCGGCGCGGTCGCGGGCCCCGCGGAGGCGGCCTTCCCGCAGCCGTACGGCGGCTTCCCGGCCGACTCGTACAGCGCGCACGCCGCGTACGACGGCCTGGAGGGCGCCGAACCGTACGCCGGGGCGGTGCACACGTACGGCGCGCCGGACGGGAGCCTGCCGGCGGGGCTCGGGGCGGCGGACGGCGGTCTCCCGGCCGGGTACGAGGTCATGGGCTACGAGGTCACGGGCTACGAGGTGGCGGGCTACGGGGCCGCCGGGTTCGGTCCCGGCTACCCGGAACACGTGCACGCGGTGGTCCCGGCCGAGTACGGCCCGGGCGGCGAGGCGTGGTCCGGAGCGTTCCGCCCCGGCGCGGGCGGCGGCGCGATCGTCGACAAGGGGCTCGCGGTGCTCTTCTGCGACCTCGACGGCTTCAAGTCCATCAACGACCGGTTCGGCCACAACGCGGGCGACGCCGTCCTGGTCGAGGTCGCCCGCCGGCTCAGCCAGGCCGTCCGGGACGGCGACACGGTGGCCCGGCTCGGCGGTGACGAGTTCGTGGTGCTGGCCGACGGCATCGGCCGCGAGGAGGCCAAGGACCTCGCCCACCGGCTGCGCAACGCCATCATCCCGCCGATGCGGATCGACGGACGGGCGATGCGGGTGGGCGTGAGCCTCGGGATCGGCTGGGCCGGCTGCGGGATGAGCATCGAGGAAGTCCTGCACACGGCGGACGAGCGGATGTACGACGAGAAGCGGGCCAGGGGCGGCGCCGTGCGCGGGGCCAGGGGCGAGCGCTCGCACCGCCGGGCGGGCTGAACCCGGGCCCTGGCGGCCCAGGTTACCGGCGGGTTGTCAAGCCCTCGTTCCGGGCGGCCGGGTCGGGCAGGTAGGGTTCCCCGGTAACGAGAGCGTCCATGACCTGCGCCTGGGGCCGCCGGCCCGGCGGCGCGAACGATGGGGGAGTTGACCACCGTGACGACCGCCGGCAACAACGGAGCGCCCGAGGGCCCGGGGGGCGGTGCCCCTCAGGAAGACGACCCCTTCGGTTACCTCTACCGCCCGGCCGACGGGTCCTCCGGGCAGTCGGCCGAGCCGCAGCAGGGTGTGCCGCGTACGCCGTACAGCCGCCCGATGGAGGTCGGCCGTGCCCAGTACGGCCAGCAGCAGTCCTACCCTCCGCGCGCGCAGCAGCAGCCGCAGTACTTCCAGCAAGGGTCCCCGCAGCAGGGCCCCGGCCAGCCGTACCCGCAGCAGTACGGCCAGCAGCAGCCCGACTACGGCAGCGTCCCCACGCAGCAGACCCGCTACGCCGAGCACTCCCGCCCGCAGCCGGGTGACGACCGCCAGGGCAGCAGCGGCCGGAGCAAGGGTGCGGTGATCGGCGCGGTGGCGGTGATCGCGGCGATCGCGATCGGCGCCGGGATCGCGCTGTCCACCGGGGACTCGGGCGACGACAAGAAGACCGCCAAGGGCGGCCAGCAGACCGCCGCCTCGGTGGCTCCCAGCACGACCGGCTCCGGCACCCCGTCCGGGACCTCCTCCGCCTCGGCCTCGCCGAGCGCCTCCGCCTCCGGCGGGCCGGTGACGGTGGACGCGGGACAGCTCCAGGGCCAGAACGCACCCTCCGGAAACACCGTCAAGGGCGCCAAGTCCGCGGACGGCAGCTACCTGACGCTCCAGCCGGGCGGTTCGCTGAGCTGGACCGGTGAGGTGGCCGCGGCCGGCACCTACAAGCTGACCGTGCACTTCAACAACGCCGGCGGCGACGTGCGGGGTGCGGCGTCGGTCAACGGCAAGGACTGGCCGAGCGGACTGGCCTTCAAGAACTACTCGCCCGGCAAGGACCCGGCGTCCTCGTGGTACTCCACCTGGATACTGCCGCAGCTCCAGGCCGGTTCGAACACCATCACGATGACCGTGCCGTCCGGCGGGCCGATCCTGGTCGACCAGATCACGGTGGAGCCGAGCAGCTGACGGGCTGACGACGGCCCGGGCGGGCCCGGACGCGGCCGCCGCCCGCCCCCCCCCCGCCGCGGGCGGGGGGGGCCGGCGGGGGGCCCCGCGGGGGGCGCGGGCCGGCCCCCTCGCGCAAAACCAATCGGGCCTCCGGGGGGGGGGGGGGGCGGCCGTCGGCGTTCCGTCAGGCGGCTCCGGTCAGGCCGGCTTGACGGTGGTGAAGCGGTCGCCGCCGACGACCCACTCGCCGCGGCGCATGACGGCGACGAGGTCGTGGGTGGCGGAGTCGAGCACGACCAGGTCGGCGTACTTGCCGGTTTCCAGGGTGCCGACGGAGTCGCCCAGGCCGAGCAGCCGGGCCGGGGTCGTGCAGAGCGACTGGACGGCCTGGTCGAGCGTCAGGCCGTTGACGGTGACCGAGCGCTTGAACGCGACGTCCAGGGTGAGCGTCGAGCCGGCGATCGAGCCGCCCTCGACCAGCCGGGCCACGCCGTCCTTGACCTCGACCTGGAGCGGGCCGAGCGGGTAGAGGCCGTCGCCCATGCCCGCGGCGCCCATGGCGTCGGTGATCAGGGCGACGCGCTCGGCGCCCGCGGTGCCGTAGGCGAGGTCGAGGACGGACGGGTGCAGGTGCACGCCGTCGTTGATCAGCTCGACGGTGACCCGCTCGTCCTCCAGCAGCGCCACGATCGGGCCCGGGGCCCGGTGGGCGATCGCCGGCATCGCGTTGAACAGGTGGGTCGCCACGGTCGCGCCCGCGTCGACGGCCTCCAGCGTCGTCGCGTAGTCGGAGTCGGTGTGGCCGACGGCCGCGATGACGCCGAGGTCGGCGAGCATCCGGACGGAGTCGAGGCCGCCGGGGAGCTCGGGGGCGAGGGTGACCATCTTCGCGTGGCCGCGGGCCGCGTCGACGAGCTTGCGCACCAGCGCCGGGTCCGGGTCGCGCAGCAGGTCGGGGCGGTGGGCGCCGCAGCGGTTGCGGGAGATGAACGGGCCCTCGAAGTGGATGCCGGCCAGCACGCCGTCCTCGACCAGTTCGGACAGCACGGCGGCCTGGCGGGCGACCTCGTCGATCTCGCCGGTGACGGTCGAGGCGATGGTGGTCGTGGTGCCGTGTTCGAGGTGGGTCCGGGCGGCCCGCAGCGCCTCCTCGGCGATGCCGGAGGCGTAGGACGCGCCGCCGCCGCCGTGGACGTGCAGGTCGACGAAGCCCGGGACGACGGTGTGGCCGGTCAGGTCGAGGTCGCCAGGCTCGGCCCCGCCACCACGCGCCCCACTCGTGATGGCCGCGATCCGGTCGCCCTCGACGGCGATCCGCTCGCCCTCGACGACCCCGCCGGGCAGGACCAGCCGGGCGCCGGCCAGTGCGGTACGGTCACGCTCCGCGGCAGTCACGCGGTCACCTCCATCTGTCGGGACGGGTGTCCCGGGTTCTCGAATGCGCTGGGCGCCGGCAGGCCGCTGTGGTCGGTGACCCGGCTCCGGACGGCGGTCGGCGTCCGGGTGCCACGGGGGTGCGGGGGCCGGGTCGGCCGGTGGTGTTGAGTCGGCTCCGGGAGTCGGGTCGGCTCCGGGGATCGGGTCGGCCGGTCGTGTTGGGTCGGCTCCGGGTGTCGGGACGGCTTCGGGTGTCGGGTCGGCCGGTCGTGTTGGGTCGGCTCCGGATGTCGGGCCGGCTCCGGGGGGCGGGCCGGCCGGTGCGTCCGGGTGGGCCCGTGCGGTCCCGGATGCCGAGCATGAGGCCTCGGAGGCCGGGTGGGGAGCCCCCTCACGGGCGCGGGGGGTGGGTTTCGGCGAGCAGGTCCCAGGCGAGGAGACCGGCTCCCAGCGACGCCGCGGTGTCCTTCAGCATCGCCGGTACGACCTTCGGGGGCATCTGGAAGGTCAGACGCTCGGTGATGGCCGCCCGCAGCGGGGTGAAGAGCGTGTCGCCGGCCTCGGCCAGCCCGCCGCCGACGATCACCGTGGACGGGTCGAGCAGGCTCTGGGCGAGCACGATGCCGTCCGCCAGGGCGTCGACGGCGCCCTGCCAGACCGCGAGTGCGCGGTCGTCCCCGGCGTCCACCGCGGCGGCGCAGGATGCCGCGTCGGCGTCGGGGTCGCCGCTGGCCGCGGCCCAGGCCCGGGAGACGGCGGAGGCCGAGGCCAGCGTCTCCAGGCAGCCGCGGGCGCCGCAGCCGCACTGCGGGCCGCCCGGGCGCACCACGACGTGGCCGATCTCGCCGCCGTAGCCGTGGGCCCCGGCCTCGATCCGCCCGTCGATGCCGATGGCGCCGGCGATGCCGGTGCCGAGCGCGATGAACAGGAAGCGGCCGACGCCCCGGCCGGCGCCGATCCGGCCCTCGGCGAGGCCGCCGGAGCGCACGTCGTGGCCGAGGGCGACGGGGATCGGGGCGCTGCTGCTGCCCCCCTTCGCGGGGGCGGGGGTCGCAAGGCGCTCGCCGAGGAGCTTGCGCAGCGGCAGGTCGCGCCAGCCGAGGTTGGCGGAGTAGACCGCGATGCCGTTCCTCTCGTCGATCGTGCCGGGCACGGCCACGCCGGCCGCGAGCGGAGCGACGCCGAAGCGGTCGCGGCCCTCGGCCGCCAGGTCGGCGGCGAAGTCGAGGATGGCGGCGACGACGGCGTCCGTGCCGTGCTCCCGCCCGGTCGGTCGGCGTGCCTCGAACAGCACGGAGCCGTCCTGGGCGAGCAGCGCGGCCTTCATGCCGGTGCCGCCTACATCGAGTGCGATGACGTGCTTCACGGGGGACAGTTTCCCTTGGCCGGGTCGAAGAGGTCTAGTCCAGTTGTCGGATTGGTCTGGTCCATACTGGGTGAGCTTTGTCGCAGAAGCGGGCGGTGTGCGGGGCTTTGGGGTGTGGGGTTTCGGAGGGTTGGGAGGGGCTGGGGCGGTGGTTCGGGCGGGCGTCGACGGTGTTTCGTTGCGCATCGTGCAATGACGTCCGCACTTCGATAACTACTTGCCGGACACGGGGCAGAGGTATGGACCACTGTGGGGTCGGTTTGGCAGTGTTGCGCCTCCCCCCTGCCGGAATCACCCCTCCGGTCGCATTTCTCCCCCCGAAGGCGGTACCCGCGTTGAACAGGCGCGCCCACGTCCCCACCCGTGTGCTCGGCACCGCGCTGGCCGGAGCGCTGGTGCTCTCCGCGGTCAGCGCCTGCAGCGGACAGGGCGACGGGCCCGTCACCATCAGGCTGGTCGCCGCGGACTACGGCGAGAACGCCGACACCAGCTCCAAGCTGTACTGGGACGAGGTCGTGCGCGGCTTCGAGGCGCAGAACCCCGGCATCAAGGTCGACGTCGACGTCGAGAGCTGGACCGACATCGGCAAGAAGGTCGACGACCTGATCGCGGCCGGCAAGTCGCCCGACCTCCTGCAGACCGGCGGCTTCGCCGACCAGGTCGCCGCGGACCGGCTGTACCCGGCGGCGGACGTGCTCTCGCTGGACACCCAGGCCAAGTTCATGGACTCCTTCGCCCACGCCGGGCAGGTGCTCGGCACGCAGTACGGGATTCCCTTCGTCTCTTCCTCCCGCGTGCTCTTCTACAACAAGACGCTCTTCAAGCAGGCGGGAATCAGCCAGCCGCCGGTCACCTGGAGCGAACTGCGGCAGGACGCCGAGAAGATCAAGGCCAAGGCGCCGGGCGTCACCCCGTACGGCCTCCCGCTGGGGCCCGAGGAGGCACCGGCCGAGTCCATGCTGTGGACGCTGAGCGGCGGCGGCCTGCTCTCCGACGACGTCGGCAACTACACGATCGACAGCGCCCAGAACCAGGCCACCTTCACCTGGCTCAAGAGCAACCTGGTGAGCACCGGGCTGACCTATCCCGAGCCGGGCAAGATGAACCGCACCCCGGTGTTCCAGGACTTCGCGTCCGGGAAGGTCGCGATGCTGAACGGGCACCCGACGTTGCTGCGGATGGCCACCGCCGGGAACGTCGACTTCGGGACGGCCCCGATCCCCAGGAAGGACGGCCTCAACAAGACCGGCAGCCTCGGCGTCGCGGACTGGATGATGGCCTTCAAGGCCAACGGGCACAAGGACCAGATCAAGAAGTTCCTGTCCTTCGTCTTCATGCGGGAGAACCAGCTCAAGTTCGACGAGCGGTACAACCTCCTGCCGGTGACCCAGGACGCCTTCGGCCAGATGTCCTCGGACCCCAAGCACGCCGACCTCAAGCAGTTCGCCACCGGTCTGACCAACGCCAGCTTCTACCCGTTCGGCGACCCGGCCTGGGCGGACGTGAGCAACCGGATCAAGGCCGGGATCGGCGAGGCCGTCACCGGGGACCCGAAGCAGGTCCTCACCGGGCTGCAGGACGCCGCCGTCAAGGAGGCGGCCCGGCTTCGGAAGTGAGGCCGGGCCTGGGCGGAGGCGGGGCCGGGCCTGGGCGGAGGTGGGGCGGGGTGCCTCCTTCCTTCAGGGGAGGGTGATGGCGTAGGCCTTCCTGAGGGTCTCGTGGACGGTCCACGTCGTCCGGTCGCCCTCCCGCAGGACGGCGCAGTCGCCCGGGCCCACGTGCATCGTCGGGCCGCCGTCGACCTCGATGGTGGCCCGGCCGCTCAGCACCACGAACATCTCGTCGGCCTCGGTGTCGGTGACCACGCCCGGGGTGATCTGCCAGATGCCGCGCAGCTGTCGGCCGTCGGCGGACTCGTGCAGGACCTTCCCGGTGACCTCCGGGGTGCCCTCGACGATCTGCGCGGGGTCCAGGGGCTCGGGGATCAGGTCGGCGTCGGGGACGTGGACGGTGAAGCTCGATTCGATCATGACCGTGACGTTAGCCGGGGCGCTCGGCCGGGGGAGGACGCAGAGTGTGTCCTGGGGACGTCCGAGAATGACACTTCGTAGGTCGTGGGAGGTGTTCTCGGCAGGAGGTCTTCAGGAGGTGTTCTCGTGGGCGAGCTGAGTGAGCGGGACCGGGCGGTGCTGGAGCTCGAAGGGCGCCAGTGGCGTACGGCGGGGGCCAAGGAGCGGGCCGTCCGGGAGGAGCTGGGAATCTCCAGCACCCGGTACTACCAGGTGTTGAACGCGCTGCTGGACCGGCCGGAGGCGCTGGCGCACGCGCCGGTGCTGGTGAATCGGTTGCGCCGGGTGAGGGATGCGCGGCGCGCGGCTCGGTGATGCGGGTTCCGCTGCGCGGGGCTTGGGGTGGGTCGTGGGCTTTCGGGTGGGTGGGGTTCGCCGGGGGTGGCTGCGGGGGTGGCCGCTCCGGGGGCTGGATGATTTTCCGA
>NZ_JBHWGD010000048.1:60862-77579 GCF_042733235.1 Kitasatospora sp. NPDC059722 | reverse complement strand
ACGGTTCTCCGTGCCGCGCCGCCGGACCGGGAGGACGCCGCCGGACCGGGAGGGCTCAGTGGCCGCCCTTGAGGTTGAGCACGACCACCCCGACGATGATCAGGGCGATCCCCGCGATCTGGAGCCTGCCGAGCGACTCGCCGAAGGCGACGACGCCGATCCCGGCGACCGCCGCCGTCCCGGCGCCCGACCAGACCGCGTACGCGACCGAGACCGGGATGTGCTTGAGCGCGCGGCCGAGTAGCGCGAAGGAGAGCACGTAGCCGACGCCCACGCCGACGCTGGGCCAGAACTTCGAGAAGCCCTCGGTGAGCTTGAGGCAGCTGGTCGCGCAGACTTCGCTGAGGATCGCGAGGGCGAGGAGGAGGTAGGGCATGCCGGACTCAAACGGCCTGGTGGGCGCCGAGCTTCCCGAGCAGGGCTAGATCCGCGTTCGCCAGGCTGTCGAGCAGCGTGATCCGGGCGCCGTCCGGCATCGGCGTGGCCGTGGACGGGACGGCGAGCACGGCGCAGCCGGCCGCGCTGGCGGAGGTGACGCCGGTCGGGGTGTCCTCGACGGCGACGCAGGCGGCCGGGTCCAGGCCGAGGCGCTCGGCGGCGGCCAGGTACGGGTCGGGCGCGGGCTTGGTCCGCTCGGTGTCCTCGGCGGCGAGGGTGACGGTGAACCAGTCCCGGCCGATGGTGGACAGGACGAGGTCGACCACCCGGCGCGGCGAGGCGGAGACCAGCGCGGTGGGCACCCGGGCCTCGCGCAGCGAGGCGAGCAGGGCGAGCGCGCCGGGGCGCGGGACCGTCTCGGCGGCGACCTTGCCGGCGAAGGACTCGCCGAGCCGCTCGGCGACCTCGGCCTCGCTCAGCTCGGTGCCGCTGACCCGGTGCAGGTGGGCGGCGGTGTGCTCGACGGCGCGGCCGAGCACCTCCGGGGCGTCCTGGTCGGTGAGCGGGCGGTGCAGCTCCTCGGCGAGCTCGGCGGCGGCCTCCCACCAGAGGTGCTCGGTGTCGACCAGGGTGCCGTCCATGTCGAACAGGACGGCGGCGGGCAGTGCGGACTCGGGCAGCGCGGATTCGGGCAGTGCGGATTCAGGCAGTGCGGATTCAGGCATGGCGGATTCAGGCATGGCGGTACCTTCGGTGGATCGTCAGGAGCGAAAAGGGGACGTCACAGGCTCTCAGGCCGAGCGGCGGTCCACCAGTACGGGTCGCTCGGGGAGGGTGAGCGCGGCGCGCGAACCGGCCGGGAGGGCGGCGGCGGCCTCGGTCGGCAGGTCGGCCTTGACCTCGGTGCCGTCGTCCAGGCGGACGGTGAGCCGGGTGACGGCGCCCAGGAAGGACGCGGTGACGACGAGGGCCGGGCCGTTCGCGGACGGGGTCAGCGTGACGTTCTCCGGGCGGACCAGCACCTGGAGCTCGCCGTCGACCGGCAGGGCGCCGTCCACGGCGTGCCGGCGGCCGAGCACCTCGACGCCCCCGTCGGTGCGGGTGCACGGGATCCGGCTCATGGTGCCGACGAACTCGGCGACGAATGCGGTGGCCGGGCGCGAGTACAGCTCGTTCGGGCTGGCGCACTGCTCCAGGCGGCCCGCGCGCAGGACGGCGACGCGGTCGGCCATCGACAGCGCCTCCTCCTGGTCGTGGGTCACGAACAGGGTGGTGATCCCGAGCTCCTGCTGGAGGCGGCGGATCTCCTCGCGCAGCTGGAGGCGGACCTTGGCGTCCAGCGCGGACAGCGGCTCGTCGAGCAGCAGGACGCGCGGCTGCAGGGCGAGCGCGCGGGCGAGCGCGATGCGCTGCTGCTGGCCGCCGGACATCTGGTGCGGGTAGTGCCCGGCACGCTGCGGCAGGCCGACGAGCTCCAGCAGCTCCTGGGCGCGCCGCCGGCGCTCGGCCTTGCCGGCGCCGCGCATCCGCAGCCCGAAGGCGACGTTGTCGAGCGCGGTCAGGTGCGGGAAGAGGCTGTAGGACTGGAACACCATGCCCGCGTCGCGCTTGTGCGCCGGGATCGCGGTGATGTCCCGGCCGTCGACGAGGACCTCGCCGGAGTCGTGCTGCTCGAAGCCGGCCAGGATGCGCAGCGCGGTGGTCTTGCCGCAGCCGGACGGGCCGAGCAGGGCGAGCAGTTCGCCCGGGTTGACGGTCAGGTCCAGGCCGTCGAGGGCGGTGGTGGCGCCGAACGAGCGCCGCAGGGAGCGGAATTCGACGGTCGCGCCGCCGGTGGCCGGGGCCGTGCCGGTGGCGGTGGCGGTAGCCGTGGTCATGGGGGAGGTACTCCTGGGAAGCGGAAGGGGCGGATCAGGACCGCGCGGACTTGCGGCCGCGGCCGACGGCGGACATCAGCAGCAGGACGAGCCAGACGATCAGCAGGCTGAGCATCGACACGGCGACGGACATCTGGCCGTCGCTCTTGCCGTTGGAGTTGATCCACACCGAGAAGGGGGCGAAGCCGAGGATCGAGGCGGTGGTGAACTCGCCGAGCACCAGGGCGACGGTGAGCACGGCCGCGTTCAGCAGCCCGCTGCGCAGGTTCGGCAGGACGACGGTGAACACCGCGCGCAGCCAGCCGGCGCCGCAGTTGCGGGCGGCCTCGACGAGGGTGACGACGTCGACGCCGCGCATCCCGGCGTCCAGCGCCCGGTAGGCGAACGGGAGCGCCATCAGCACGTACGCGATGATCAGGACGACGGGGAAGTTCGGGTCCTGGATGGCCACGATGGTCTGGAAGAACGGCGTGTCCTGCAGGTAGTCCGGGCCCCAGCGCAGCACGCCGATGATGCCGGTGGTCAGCGCGACCACGGGGACGACCAGCGGCATCGAGCACATGATCTCGATCACCGGGCGCAGCTTCGGCGCGCCGAGCCGGGCGGCGAGCATCGCGGGCACCAGCAGGAGCAGCAGCACCGCCACGGAGACGCCGGCGAGTTCGAGGCTCAGCACGAGGCTGTCGGTGAAGCCGGGGGCGTTCACCAGCTCCGTGTAGGCGCGGAAGGTGGTGCCGCCCTTGTTGTCGTCGATGCTGAACCACAGCGACGCGGCCATCGGGACGGCGAAGTAGATCCCGCAGATCAGCAGGACGAGGCCGCGGCCGAAACGGATGCGGTTGATCAGGCGAGCCACTTGGCACTCCGGCGCTGAAGGGGCAGGTACACGGCCATCACCAGGCAGGCGACCACGATCATGTCGAGGCCGAGGGCGAGGGCGAGGTTGCCCTGGCCGACCAGGACGTTGCCGGACAGCGCGTCGCCGATCTGCATCGAGATCAGCGGCACCGAACTGCCCACCATGGCCTCGGCGGTGGCGTACGCGGCGAAGGAGGCGCCGAAGAGCAGCACGAAGCCGCCGAGCAGCGAGGGCGCGAGCACCGGCAGGGCCACGTGGCGCCAGTACTGCACGCCGGTGGCGCCGTTGTTGGCCGCCGCCTCGCGCCACTGGGTGCGCAGGCCCTCCAGGGCCGGGGTGATGGTGATGACCATCAGCGGCACCAGGAAGTACAGGTAGACCACGGAGAGGCCGGAGAAGGTGTAGAGGTTCCAGCCGTGCTTGGTGAGGCCGAACTGCTTGGTGACCTCGCCGGAGTTGCCGAGGGTGGCGACGAACATGAACGCGAGCGGGACGCCGCCGAAGTTGGCGAGCACACCGGAGGCGGACATGACGGCCTCGCGGAACATCCGCAGCCGGGAGGTGGCGACCGCCTGGGCCAGCGGCAGGCCGACGACGGTGGCGATCAGCGCGGTCAGCAGGGAGAGCTTCACGCTGCCCCACAGGGCGGTGAAGTAGGCGCCCTGGAGCGAGCCGGTGAGGTTGTCGGTGGTGAACGTGCCGCCGCCGTCGGGGGCGTCGGTGGAGGTCGTGAACGCGCCGATGGCGATCGCGATGGCGGGCAGCCCGAAGCCGATCGCGAAGAACAGCAGCAGGGGGAGGGCGGCCAGCCAGGCCCGGCCGCGGGGTCCGCCGCGCTTGCCGGGGCGGGGGGCCTTGGCGGCCGCGGTGGTGGCCGGGGATTCGGGGGTGACGGAGCCGGGGGCGCCGCCCCCGCCGCTACGCGCGGCGGAGGCGGAGGCCGGCACCGGGGTGGGAGCCGTGGTCATCTCAGGTCAGCCCGCGATCGCCTTGGCCCAGTTCTCGGTCACGACCTTCTTGGCCGCGTCGGTCTGGTCCGGGGTGGGGAAGGTGGTGAAGGGCTTCTCGACCGGCGGCAGCTTCGAGGCGGCGTCGGCGTCGAGGGTGCCGGCGGCCTTCATGGCGTCGAAGAGGGCCGGGGTGGCGAAGCCGCCCATGAAGCCGTTCTGGCCGGCGGCGCTGTAGAGGTACTCCTCCCACAGGCGGGCGGCGGCCGGGTGCGGCGCGTCCTTGTTGACGGCCTGGTTGTAGTACTGCGCGTAGGAGCCGTCCGACGGGATGGCGACCTGCCAGTCGATGCCCTTGTCCTTGAACTTCACCGAGTAGCCGGCGTTCAGGTACGACCAGTCGATGCTGATCGGGGTCTCGCCCTTCTCGATGGTCGCCGGGGTGACCTCGACCGGGTTGAAGTTGCCGGCCTGCTTGACCTTGCCGAAGAAGTCGATGCCGGGCTGGATGTTGTCCAGCGAGCCGGCGTTGGCGAGGGCCGCGGCGTAGACGGCGCCGAAGGCGGCACCGGCCTTGGTCGGGTTGCCGTTCAGGGCGACCATGCCCTTGTAGTCGGGCTTGAGCAGGTCGGCGAAGGTCTTCGGGCAGACGGCCACCTTCTTGGCGTCGCAGCCGATCGACATGTAGCCGCCGTAGTCGTTGTAGCTCAGGCCGTTGGCGTCCTTCATGGTGGCCGGGATCTTGTCGAAGTCGGCGACCTTGTAGGGGGCCAGCAGGCCCTGCTTGCCGGCGCTGATCGCGAAGGCCGATCCCAGGTCGACGACGTCGGGGGCGCGGTCCTGGCCCTTGCGGGAGGTGATCGCGTTGATCTCGTCCTGGCTGGAGCCGTCCGGGTTCTCGTCCTCGATCTCGATGCCGTACTTCGCCTTGAAGTCGTCCATCAGCTTGCCGTAGTTCGCCCAGTCGCGCGGCAGCGTGATGACGTGGAGCTTGCCCTCCTTCTTGGCGGCGGCGACCAGCGCGTCCATGCCGCCGAAGTCGGCGACGGAGGTGGCGGTCTTCGCGTCCTTGCCGCCCGAGGCGCTGTTGGACTTCGCGGAGGACGAGCCGGCGGAGCCGCAGGCGGTGAGGGAGAGCGCGGCGGCGGTCAGGACGGCCGCGAAGGCGGCGGAGCGGGCGCGGTGCACGGACACTGGTCAGTCTCCTGATCGGGGTGTACTGCGAGGGGTGAGTGCGGAGCAGAGGTGTCTGATCGGGGGATCGTGCGAGTGGCGGCCGGTGCTCGGGTTCGTCCGATAGCCGGGCGAGTCCGTCCGAGTTGACTAGCCAACTTCGCTGACGGGGGTAAGTAACCCGGAGTCCGGTGACGGGAAGGTGAACGGACGGCCCAGAACCGGGGTCGGCTGCGGGAACGGTGGAATCCGGCCGGTCGGGAGTGATCCGTCCGGTGCGATGCTTCGAAGGCGCAGCGGGATAAGGTCGGGCTGTCCGCGCCGGTACGGCTGCGCAGGACACCGCCCCAGGAGGGACATTGACTGACGTGGCAACGGATCCCGGGCTGGAGCCGGGGCGGCCGGCGGAGCGCACGGGAGCCCTCTACCGCAAGGTGGCCGCCGACCTGCGCGAGGCGATCACCTCCGGCGCGTTCGGCGAGGCGGGCCGGCTGCCGGCCGAGGGCGCGCTGGCCGAGCAGTACGGGGTCTCCCGCGGGACGGTCCGCCAGGCGCTGGCCGTGCTGCGCTCGGACGGACTGGTCACCTCCCGGCGCGGCACCCGGCGCGTGGTGCTCGGCGGCGCGCGGGTGCAGAGCTTCTCCGAGCTCCTCAGCTTCACGCACTGGGCGTACTCGATGGGGGAGGAGCCCGGCGGCATCCTCGACTCGCTGGTGCGCCGCCCGGCCGACGCCGCCGAGCGCGAGCAACTGCGGCTGGAGCCGGGCGCCGACGTGTACGTGACGGTCCGGCTGCGGACGCTGTCCGGCACGCCGGTGATGGTCGAGCGCACCGTCTACCCGCCGCGCGTCGGCGAGATCGTGGCCGAGCTGCCGCCGGACGTCGTCTCGCACACCGAGGTGCTGCGCGAGCACGGCATCCTGTTCTGCGACGCCGACCACACCATCGACATCGTCGCGGCCAACGCGGAGGACGCCCGCCTGCTCGGCTGCCGCCGCGGCGGCCCGCTGCTGCGCGAGCGGCGGCGCACGACCGACCCGACCGGCACGCCGGTGGAGTGGTCCCAGGACCGCTACCTGCCCGGGACGGTGGCGTTCAGCGTGCACAACTCCCTGGCGACGTCGGCGCTTTCGCGGCACGCACGCGAACTGGACTGAGCCGGGAGGGGAGGACCTTTCGGTTCTCCCCTCCCTCGCTCCCCGCTACTTCATGAGCGAGGCGAGCAACGGGCGGTAGTGCTCGAAGTCCGGCGTGGGCGCACCGGCGGCCTTCGCCTCGTCGTCCCAGCGGCGGACGGCCACCGCGTCGGCGGCGCCCGGGAGCGCGGCGAAGGCGGCGGCCTGGGCGTCGTCCATCGGGCCGCCCTGGACCTTGAGCGTGTACTCGGACGCCTCGGACAGCCGCGCGCGGTAGTCCGGCTCGACCGCGCACAGGTAGCGCTTCGCCGCGACGTGCAGCCGGACGGGCCCGGTGACCTCCGGGCCGAACCACTGCGCCAGCCAGTCGGCGCCACTGTCGCTGTGCCGGTTGTCCTGCCCCTGCATCAGGTCCCGGCCGTGCAGGGTGCCATGGAAGTGTCCGACGTCGTGCAGCAGTGCGGCGGCGATCAGGTGCGCCGGTGCTTGGGCCGCCTCGGCGGCAGCGGCGGCCTGGAGCATGTGCTCGGCCATCGTGACCGCCTCGCCCAGGTACTCCCCGGCGCCCTCGCCCGCGAACAGCTCGGCGACCGCGTCCAGGGCGGCGGTGCGGCGGTGCAGCACGGCGAGGGTGGAGGCGAGCGAGTCGAGGTCGGCGTAGCAGCCCTGGAGGTGGCGGTGGCCGTCCTGCTGGAAGGCCGTCCGGGCGTGCAGGAGGCGGGTGTTGTCGAAGATCAGGCAATCGCCGGGGCCGAGGCGGAAGGTCAGCTGGAGCTCCGGGCGGAGCGTGATGGCGGCGAAGCGGCGGTAGGCGGCGTAGAAGGCGTTCCTGTCACCACTGCGAAGGGTGCCGATCGACCGGTTGTTGAACCGGACCTCGCGGATCCGGCCGAGCGGGTCGACGTCGATCAGCGGACGGTCGGCGCGCAGTTCGGTGCCGCGGTCGCGGAAGACGAACGGGACGGGGGTGCGGGTGAGGACGGCGAAGTCCGCCGGGGCTTCGTCCCGGAGGACGGCGGCGGCCTTGAAGCCGTCGACGAGCCCGGAGTCGCCGCCGGTGGCGGAGTTCTCCAGGCAGTGCAGGAGCTGGAGGGTGGGCACCGGGTCCCGGTACGGGTTGTCGGTGTGCGGCGTGATGGCGGCGCTGGTGAAGGCGAGGTTGTTCGGGTCCGGCTCGACGCGGACGTCGAACAGCTCGCCGTAGTTGGTGACCCGGACGAACCCGAAGCTCTCGGCGACCTCACACACCTTTCCCTCCGTGGTCGGCACACCGCGCAGCACCGCGAACCCGCTGCGCCGGACGGCCGCCAGCACCGCGGCCTGCTCGGCGGGATCGGCCAGGTACGCCTCCCACCCGGCCTCCGGCAGCCCGCGCCGGAAGTCCGCCGCGACCCAGAGCCGCTTGTCGGCCTCGGTGCGCCCGTCCCCGTCGCCGGCCTCGGCCAACCAGACGAGCGGGTAGCGGGAGCGGTGGCCGTCCGACCAGAGGACTTCGAGGTTCCCGTTCATCTCGCACTGCGCCGCGATCGCGAGGTCCTCGGGCAGGTCGGCGATCTGGAACAGCTTCTGCCCGTTGCGGGGGTCGCGGCACTCGGCACACGGGCAGTTGTCGCGCAGCCAGTACGTCGGCAGCTCGGGCATGGCGGGTCTCCTCCTCGACGGCATCCCGGTCGGGGTGGAGTTGTATAGCCAACTTCACCCCGTCGCCCGGGAGCCTGCCGCCCCCCGGTGAGTTCCCGGTGCCAGGCGGGTGAACGCTCCGGGAACTGTGTCGGTAGCCGCTGACTGAAACCTGTTGCGTCACAGCTCCAGGAGCAACACGTCGTGCTCCGCCGCGCCCTCCCACGGCACCGCCGTGCCCACCCGGCGGTAGCCCCACGCCCGGTAGGCGGCCTGCGCTGCTGTCGCCTCCGGGTGGCTGTTCAGCATCACTCGCTGGTTCTCCAGCCCGTTCAGCAGGGCACGGTGCATCTCGGTGGCGACGCCCCGCCTGCGCCAGGCGGGGCGTACGGCCAGCTCGAACAGTCCGAACGTCCGCTTCCCGTCCTCGAATCGGAGATCCTCGGCCACGGGCTCGACGAGCGTGTCCCACCAGCCTGTGCCGGCGGCCAGCGGGTAGCCGTACGCCATGCCCACCACCGTCTCGCCATCGAACGCCACCGCTGCCCGAAAACCCCGTCTGCGCACCTGCGACCGGAATCGCCGGAACGCGCGCTCCACGTCGGGCGGGCCCTCCCCGTACGGCGGTTCCGCGAAGGCCTCGGCGAACACGGCTTTCAACTGCTCTTCCAGGAAGGCCGTCTGTGCTCCGTCCAGAACCCTGACCATCACCGTCACGCTGCCTCCCCCTTATTCGCTGTCACCCCGAACTCCCGCATGTGTTCTACGAAATCCCGGGTCACTGCCGAATCGATGAGCTCGGCAGAGGCTGCCACGGTTCGTAGCCTCTCGACCAGCCGGGCAGAGGTCATGCCCTGAGCCGCGTCGGCGCTCGCGCACGCCTCCGCGCAGGCCTCTTCCACAGCGCCGGCCTTCATGAGCACTTCGGCCAGGCGTGCCCGGTACAGCGCCGCATTCCGGCTGTACGTTGGCCCGAGCCGGCTCACGGCGGATCTCAGAAACGGGATCGCATGGAAGGGGCGACCGTTCTCCATGTGCCACGCGGCAGTGGCGTAGTCGACCTCGACTTGGCCGGCGAACGCCGTCCATCGGGGAGCCTCGGTGTCCTTGTCGGACCGGTCGTGCCAGGTCAACGCGAGCGAAAGCGCGCGACCGCTCTCCGAGTGGTATGCCGACCGAGCTGATCGGGACCGGCCTCCAGGGACCCGGGATGCTCTGGTGCTCATCCCCGAGGATCGCCAGGAGCTGCATCCGTTCCAAGACCTTCAGCGGCTCGTGGTCGAGTGGGACGGGCGTGCCTGGCGGCCGGTGGCCGTCGCGGCCGACTTCTCGGAGGCGTATCCGCTGATCATGCGGCGGAACGGTGAGCTGATCGAGGCGCAGGAGGACACCCCCGTGGCGCTGCTTCGGAAAGGCGCCGGCCGACACCGTCGGCCGGTTCCGCCGCCCGGCTGAGGGATCCGCGCTCCGGCCGTTCGGGTGAGGGGGTGGTCCCGGGCGCGTTTTGGCGGGGGAGAAGGGGCGGGGCTGCGGCACTGTCGGGGTGGATTTGTCCCGATAGGCGAGAGGTGGCCGGGTATGGCTCATTCCAGGACGACGGCTCCGGCTGGGTCAGGGCATACCGGGCTCAAGCGAGAAGTCGGGATGGTCGGGCTGCTCTGGGCCTCGGTCGGCGCGATCATCGGGTCCGGCTGGCTGTTCGGGGCGCAGAAGGCGGCGGTGGCGGCCGGGCCGGCCGCCCTGCTGTCCTGGGGGATCGGCGCGGTGGCGATCATCCTCCTGGCGCTGATCCACGCCGAGCTGGGCGGGCTCTTCCCGGTGGCGGGCGGGACGGCGCGCTACCCGCACTACGCGTTCGGCGGGTTCGCGGGGATGTCGTTCGGGTGGTTCACGTGGCTGCAGGCCGCGACGATCGCGCCCATCGAGGTCCAGGCGATGATCAACTACGCCCGGCACTGGACCTGGGCGGACGGCTTCCTGAACAAGGACCTCACGCTGACGGGCAGCGGGTTCGTCGTCGCGGCCGTGCTGCTCGGGGTCTTCGTCGCCGTCAACTTCCTCGGGGTCCGGCTGCTCGCTCACACCAACAGCGTGGCCACCGTGTGGAAGGTCGCGGTCCCGATCCTGGCCATCTTCGCCCTCGGGATCACCGAGTTCCACGGTTCCAACTTCAACGTCCACGGCTTCGCGCCGGACGGCGCCAAGGGCGTGCTCGCGGCCATCAGCACCAGCGGGGTGATCTTCGCGCTGCTCGGCTTCGAGCAGGCCATCCAGTGGGCGGGCGAGAGCCGCAACCCCCGCCGGGACATCCCGAGGGCCGTGCTCGGCTCGGTCGTGGTCGGCACGATCGTCTACGTCATGCTCCAGGTGGTGTTCATCGGCGCCCTGCCGCCGGAGACCTTCGCCGGGGGCTGGGGCAAGCTCGACTACCCCGGCATCAGCGGGCCGTTCGCGGGCCTCGCCACGCTGATCGGGCTCGGCTGGCTCGCCACCATCCTGTTCATCGACGCGGTGATCTCGCCGGCCGGCACCGGGCTGGTCTACATCACCTCCAGCTCGCGGGTCACCTACGGCCTCAGTCGCAACGGCTACGCGCCGCAGGCCCTCCAGTACACCGACAAGCGCTCGGTGCCCTGGCTCGGCCTGGTCATCGCCTGGGTGGCCGGCGTGCTGTGCTTCCTGCCCTTCCCGAGCTGGCAGCGGCTGGTCGGGTTCATCACCTCCGCCGTCGTGCTGATGTACGCGGGGGCGCCGCTGGCCTTCGGCGTGCTGCGCAAGCGGCTGCCGGGGCTGGAGCGCTCGTACCACCTGCCGGCCGGCTCGGTGATCTCGCCGCTGGCCTTCGCGGTGGCGAGCCTGGTCATCTACTGGTCCGGCTGGGACACCCTGTGGCGGCTGGGCCTGGCGATCCTGATCGGGTACGCGCTGCTCGGCGGGTACTCCGCGTACGCCGCCTCGAAGGGCATGCCGAACGCGCCGCGGATGGACTTCAAGGCCGGGCAGTGGCTGCCGGTCTACCTGGTCGGGATGGGGATCGTCTCGTGGCAGGGGACCTTCGGCGTGGGCGCCCAGGGGAACCTGCCGCTCTGGTGGGACATCGGGGTCGTGGTGGTCTTCTCCCTGGTGGTCTACTACTGGGCCCTCGCGGTCGCGCTGCCGCGGGAGGAGATCGAGCGGAACATCCGGGGCGTCGAGGTGGTGGACGCGGGCGGGCACTGACCGCCGGAACGGAGAGCGGCCCCCGAGGAGTCCCGGGGGCCGCTCTCCGCTTGTGCGCTCAGCCTTCGACGGTCGCGGCCCAGGCGGCGTCGGCGGCCGCCAGGGCCGGCTCGGCGTCCGCGCCGGTCGCGGCGGCCAGGGCGGTGAGGCACGCGCGGACGGTGTCCGGCGAGGCCGCCCGGCCGTAGTGGTTGACCCGGAGCATCTCCGCCGCCAGCGCGCCGCCGCCCGGCTGGACGGGGAGCGACGGGTCGAGGGCCGCGGCGAGCTCGCCGGCGTGCACGCCCGGGGCGGTGCGCAGGGTGGTCGCGACCGGCGCGGCGTGCGCGTCCTCCGTGACGTACGGGGTGAGCGTGCCCAGCGCGCGGACGCCGGCGCGGGTCGCGGCCGAGGCGGCGCGATGGCGGGCGATGACCGCCGGCAGGCCGTCGGCGGCGATGCGGTCGAGGCAGGCGCCGAGCGCCAGCATCTCCAACTGGGCCGGGGCGTGCGGCAGTACGGCCCGCCCGGCGTCCGTCCAGCGCTCCTTCCAGTCCAGCAGGGACAGGTACGAGCGGCGCGGGGCGGCCGGGTTGGCGGCGATCCGTTCCCAGGCGCGCCCGGAGACGGACACCGCGGAGACGCCGGCCGGGCCGCCCATCGCCTTCTGGCCGCCGATGACGCACAGGTCGACGCCCCACGCGTCGGTGAGCAGCGGCTCGGCGGCCACCGAGGCCACCGCGTCGAGCATCAGCAGCGCGCCGTGCTCGCGCACCACGGCGGCGATCTCGGCGACCGGGTTGGTGTTGCCGGTGGCGGCCTCGGCGTGGACCAGCGAGACGAAGTCGATCGCCGGGTTCGCGGCCAGCGCGTCGGCGACCTGCCACGCGCTCACCGCGCTGTGGAAGGGGACCGCCAGGTCGACGACCTCGGCGCCGCACGAGCGCAGCCAGTTCCCGAAGGTCTGGCCGTACGGGCCGGTGATGATGTTGAGCGCGGTCGAGCCCGGGTGCGCGGCGCCGCGGATCGCGGCCTCCAGGGGCAGCAGCGCCTCGCCCTGGGTGACGATCACGTCCGCGGAGGTGTGCAGCAGCGCGGCCACCTGGTCCTCGATCGCCGCGAACCCGGCGGCGCTGAGCGGGGGGAGGTCGTCGAGGAACACACTCACAGCTGGTGCCTTTCGCGCACGGGTGGTTGGGACGGGAACGAGTCTGCCGCATCCTCGCCGCTCCCACGGAACCCGCCCGTCGGTAGAGTGCGGGCCATGAGCGATGGCGCGGTGCTGCACGTCCGGGGTCGGGTGCTGGTCGGTCCGGAGGACGTCCGGGACGAACTCTGGGTGGTGGACGGCCGGGTGAGCTTCACCCGCCCGCCCGGCGCCGGGGACGTCCGGACCGTCACCGGCTGGGCGCTGCCCGGCCTGGTCGACGCGCACTGCCACGTCGGCCTGGACGCGCACGGCGCGGTGGACGCCGAGACCAGCGAGAAGCAGGCGCTCACCGACCGCGACGCCGGCACCCTGCTGATCCGCGACGCCGGCTCGGCCGCCGACACCCGCTGGATCGACGAGCGCGAGGACCTGCCGCGGATCATCCGGGCCGGGCGGCACATCGCCCGCACCCGCCGCTACATCCGCAACTACGCGCACGAGATCGAGCCGGGCGACCTCGCCGCCTACGTCCGGGCCGAGGCCCGGCGCGGCGACGGCTGGGTCAAGCTGGTCGGCGACTGGATCGACCGCGAGCACGGCGACCTCACCGCCTGCTGGCCCGGCGACGCGCTGGCCGAGGCGATCGCGGCGGCGCACGAGGAGGGCGCGCGGGTGACGGCGCACTGCTTCGCGGCCGAGTCGCTGCCGGACCTCCTCGCGGCCGGCATCGACTGCGTCGAGCACGCCACCGGGCTGACCGAGGAACTGATCCCGGCCTTCGCCGAGCGCGGGGTGGCGATCGTCCCTACGCTCGTCAACATCGCGACCTTCCCCGCGCTGGCGGCCGGCGGCGAGGGCAAGTTCCCGGCCTGGGCCGCGCACATGCGCCGCCTGCACGAGCGCCGCTACGACACCGTCGGCGCCGCCCACGACGCCGGGATCCCGGTCTTCGTCGGGACGGACGCGGGCGGCTCGCTCGCGCACGGCCTGGTGGCGGAGGAGGTGGCCGAGCTCGTCAAGGCTGGACTGAGCCCGAACGAGGCGCTGTCGGCGGCGAGTTGGGGTGCGCGCGAGTGGCTCGGGCGCCCGGGCCTGGAGGAGGGCGCCCCGGCGGACCTCGTGGTCTACGACGAGGACCCGCGGGCCGACGTCCGGGTGCTGGCCGCACCCCGCACGGTGGTGCTGCGCGGCCGTCCGGTGGGATGACGGTTCTCAAGATCATCCGCTGAACGCGCTGTCGGCGTAGGCCGATAGGGTGGCGACCATGGCACCGCGTCCACTTCACGAGATCGTCGAGCCCGGCTGGGCGACCGCCCTGGCACCCGTCGCCGGGCAGGTCGCCGCGATGGGCGACTTCCTGCGCGCCGAACTGGCCGCAGGCCGCACCTACCTGCCCTCCGGGCCGAACGTGCTGCGCGCCTTCCAGCAGCCCTTCGCCGACGTGCGGGTGCTGATCGTCGGGCAGGACCCGTACCCGACCCCCGGGCACGCCGTCGGGCTGAGCTTCTCGGTCGGGCCCGAGGTGCGGCCGATCCCGGCCAGCCTGATCAACATCTTCCAGGAGTACGGGACGGACCTCGGCCTCCCGCAGCCGTCCAACGGCGACCTCACCCCGTGGACGCAGCAGGGCGTCCTGCTGCTCAACCGCGCGCTGACGACGGCGCCGCGCAAGCCCGCCGCGCACCGCGGCAAGGGCTGGGAGGAGGTCACCGAGCAGGCGATAAAGGCGCTGGTGGCACGCGGCGGCCCGCTGGTGGCGATCCTGTGGGGCCGGGACGCCCGGAACCTGCGGCCGCTGCTCGGGGAGGTCCCGGCGATCGAGTCGGCGCACCCGAGCCCGTACTCGGCGAACGGCGGCTTCTTCGGCTCGCGGCCGTTCAGCCGGGCCAACGACCTGCTGGCGCGCCAGGGGGCGCAGCCGGTGGACTGGCGCCTGCCCTAGCAGTTCCGGGTCACGGCGGAACGCCAACCTCACTCCAACGAGTGAAATGACGTTCCGTGTGACTCGTGTGACGGATCGTTTGAGAAGACTGGCGGCTCATCGTTCCACCGCTGTGGGGGTACCGTCATGTCTTCCCGACGAATCGTTTCTGTTGCCGCTGCCACGGTGGCGTGCGCGCTGCTCACCGTCCCGCCCGCCCGGGCGGCCGGGACGGCACCGGCGCCGGCGCCCGGATCCCCGGGCACGGCGCGCGCCGTCACCGCCGAGCTCGCGCTGGACGTCAGCCTGCTGAACAAGGCGGTGGACGTGCCCGTGGACATAGCGCTGAACAAGGTGGAGACGCCCGCGCAGCGCGAAGGCTCCGTGCTGACCGCCAAGGTCGACGGTGTCGACCAGCAGGGCCCGGTCACGCTCGTCAAGGCCGACGTCGGGAAGTCCGTGACGCGCTCCGACGCCAAGGGCACCGCCGCCTCCGTCCGGCTGGTCAACGCCGACGTGCACGCCCCCGGCCTGCCGGCCACCGCGCTGCTCGGCCTGGAGGCGATGAGCGCCGAGGTGACGTGTCCGGTCGACGGGCAGCCGACCGCGAACGTCGTCGCGCCCGCGAAGCTCACCGTGCTCGGCAAGCCGGTCACCGTCGGCCTGTACGCGCCGACCACGGTGGACGTGCCGCTGGTGGGCAGCGTCTCGGTGGAGTTCTCCAAGCGCACCACCACCTCGACCACGGCCGCCGCCTCCGCGCTGGAGGTGCAGGTGGCGGTGAACCCGCTGAACCTGAACGTCGCCAAGGTCACCGGGAAGATCACCGTCGCCTCGGTGAGCTGCGAGAAGCCGGTCCCGCCGACCGGCCCGGCCACGGCCACCCCGACCCCGGCGCCCACCACGGACGCGCCCACCGCCCAGCCGGTGGCCGACACCACGACGGGCGCCGGCGCCGCGCACGCCGCGTCCGCGCGCCCGGCCGCGGGCCTGGCCGAGACCGGTGGCAGCAGCGCCACCGGCCCGCTCGCCGCCGGGGCCGCGGCGCTCGTGGCGGGCGGAGCCGCCGCCCTCTGGGCCACCCGGCGCCGCCGCGCCGCGCACGCCCGTCACCACTGACGGACCGCCCCGGGGCACGGGAGGAAGCGGGAGTGTCGCCCCCGGCACTCCCGCACCGTGACCGTGTCAACGCGGACGGTTGGTTCACATGCGCGTTACATGAGAGGAACAACCGGGAAACGGCGGCTTGCGACGCTACGCGGGCACCCACCACCCAGCAATGCGAGGGACCAGCCGTGGCAATCAAGGCCGAGTACATCTGGATCGACGGCACCAAGCCGACCGCGAAGCTCCGTTCCAAGACTCGCGTCCTGCCCAACGCCGACAAGATCCCCACCTGGGGCTTCGACGGCTCGTCGACCAACCAGGCCGAGGGCCACGCGTCCGACCGCGTGCTGGAGCCGGTGAAGGTCGTCAAGGACCCGATCCGCGGTGGTGACAACATCCTGGTCCTGTGCGAGGTCCTGGAGACCAACGGTGCGGCGCACGAGTCCAACACCCGTGCCCTGCTGCGCGAGGTCGCCGAGAAGTACTCCGCGCAGGAGTCGATCTTCGGCATCGAGCAGGAGTACACCTTCTTCAAGGGCTCCCGCCCGCTCGGCTTCCCGGAGGGCGGCTACCCGGCCCCGCAGGGCGGCTACTACTGCGGTGTCGGCGCCGAGGAGGTCTTCGGCCGCGAGATCGTCGAGCTGCACCTGGACCGCTGCATGGACGCCGGCCTGGCGATCTGCGGCATCAACGCCGAGGTCATGCCCGGCCAGTGGGAGTTCCAGATCGGCCCGGTCGACGCCCTGACCGTCTCGGACGACCTGTGGATCGCCCGCTACCTGCTGTACCGCACCGCCGAGGAGTTCGGCATCGACGCCACCCTGGACGCCAAGCCGGCCCGTGGCGACTGGAACGGCGCGGGCGCCCACACCAACTTCTCCACCAAGGCGATGCGCGAGGGCTACGACGCCATCATCACCGCCTGCGAGTCGCTCGGCACCTCCCAGGAGAAGGTGCTGGAGCACGTCACCCAGTACGGCGCCGACATCGAGTCCCGCCTGACCGGCAAGCACGAGACCGCCCCGTGGAACGTCTACAGCTACGGCGTCTCCAACCGCGGTGCCTCCGTCCGCATCCCGTGGCAGGTCGAGGTGGAGCAGAAGGGCTACATCGAGGACCGCCGCCCGAACGCGAACGTCGACCCCTACGTCGTCACCCGCCTGCTGATCAACACCTGCTGCGAGGCCCTGGAGAAGGCCGGCCAGGTCTGATCCGCCGCACCGCGCACGTACGGCCGCAGGCCCTTCCCCGCCACGGGGAAGGGCGGCGGGCGGGTTAGGGGGGGAACCGGGCGGGGGGAAAACCGGGGGCAAAAGATGGTTTGGCCGCCGGGGGACCTGCCCCAAAGCTA
>NZ_JBHWGD010000048.1:49495-60852 GCF_042733235.1 Kitasatospora sp. NPDC059722 | reverse complement strand
GGCCCCCCCCCGGGGGGGGGGCCGCCCCGGCCCCCCGTTTCCGGTGCCTACCGGTCGGGGGTCAGACCAGGGTCCACTTCTGGTTGGCCGCGCCGGAGCACGTCCACAACGAGAGCGCGGAGCCGTTGGCGGTGGCCGCCTGCGTCACGTCGATGCACAGACCGGACTGGACGCCGACGACCGTGCCGTCGGCGTTGAGCCGCCACAGCTGGTTGGCGCCGCCGTTGCAGTCGTAGATGTCGATCTTGGTACCCGGTGCCGTCTGGTTGTTGTAGGCGTCGAGGCACTTGGTGCCGCCGTAGACGGTCAGCTGGCCGGCCGGGGTGTGGGTCCACTGCTGGTTGCCGCCGCCGTTGCAGTCCCAGATGTCGGGCTGGGTGCCGTTGGCCTGGCTCGCGAACGGGAGGTCCAGGCAGCGGCCGGAAGCGGTGCCGAGCAGCGCGCCGGTGCGGAGCCACTGCTGGTTGGCCGCGCCGGAGCAGGTCCACAGGGCGATGCCGGAGCCGTTGGCGGTCGCGGCCTGCGTGATGTCGATGCACAGGCCGGACTGGAGGCCGGTCACGGTGCCGTCGGCGTTGCGACGCCACTGCTGGTTCGCGCCGCCGTTGCAGTCGTAGATGTCGATGGCCGTGCCCGGTGCCGTCTGGTTGTTGTAGGCGTCGAGGCACTTGGTGCCGCCGTAGACGGTCAGCTGGCCGGCGGGGGTGTAGGTCCACTGCTGGTTGCCGCCGCCGTTGCAGTCCCAGATGTCGGGCTGCGTGCCGTTGGCCTGGCTCGCGAACGGGACGTCCAGGCAGCGGCCGGAGCCCGCCCCGCGCAGCACGCCCGCGCTCGGGGTGGGCGCCTGGGTGCACGGCCCGGCGACCGGGGCGCCCGCGACGTCGGAGGCCTTCAGGAAGGCCAGCCGGTGGTTGTAGCGGATCGGGTAGTAGGTGTCGCAACCGACTACCAGCGTACGGTCGTTGGGGGCGCTGCCGTCGATGTTCTGCCCGTAGTAGAAGTCGGACTGCACCGGGGCCGCGCTCGCCGCGACGTAGGACTGCCCGGCCGGCACGGCGGCGTTCAGCGGGGTGACGGCCTGCGCGGTGATCGCGGGGTACGGGAGGTACGCGGAGGCCTCGGGGTAGCTGCGCCCGTACACCGGGATGGAGGCGGCGCCGGACTTCGGGGTCAGCAGGGTCTGGCCGGGCCGGTTGTCGGCGGTCGCGCTCTGGCCGCCGGGGTTGTAGAACCAGGCCTTCTGGCCGTCGTACCAGATGGCCGTCCAGTCGCCGCTCAGGTCGGCGACGACGTAGGAGGCGCCGGTGACGGCCTTGTCGCTCCAGTCGGCGGCCCTGGTGGAGCCGCCGTTGATCAGCGGGGCGCTCGGGTCCGGGCCCGTGCGCAGGTAGACGAAGTTCTCCGGGCGGTCGGCGGTGCCGGTCACCGGGGGCTGGTTGGTGGCGTCGAAGGCCGGGGTGATGGTGACCTTGCCGCCGACCGCCGGCAGGCCGCCGATGCCCGCCTTGAGCGGGGCGCCGAGCAGGTCCATGTAGTGCGACCAGTCCCAGAACGTGCCCGGGTCCCAGTGCATCCCGGCCACGTTCGCCTGGAGCGGGCCGGGGACGTCGTCGTGGCCGATGATGTGCTGGCGGTCCAGCGGGATGCCGAAACGGGTCGCCAGGTAGCCGACCAGCGCGGCCGAGGACTGGTAGAGCTGCTCGGAGTACCAGGTCGGGCGGTCGGTCGGGAAGGCGTAGCCCTCGTGCTCGACGCCGATGCTGTGCATGTTGACGGTCTTGTTGCCCGCGTGCCAGGCCACGTTGTTCGTGTTGACCAGCTGGGTGACGTGACCGTCCGAGGAACGCACCATGTAGTGGGCGCTGGCCTGGTTGCTCGGGTTCTGGAACGCCGAGATCGAGCCGGCGAAGCCGCCCTCGGTGTCGTGGATGACGATGTACTGGATCCGGTCGCCGTCGTCCGGGCGGTTGGCCTTGGTGTAGTTGCCGTAGGACGTCGGGTCGCTCGGGTTGGTGAGCGCGTACGCGGCGGGCTGGAAGTCGCAGCCGAGCGAGGCCGGGCACTCGACGCTGCCGTCGGCCGCCGCCGCGGCGGGGGTGGCCGTGGTGGCCGGGGCGGCGCCCGCCGGCGCGGTGTCGGCCGCCGTCGTGACGAACGCGGCGCGGGTGGCCGTGCGCGGGGCCGGCGCGGCGGCCCGGGCCGCCGTGGACGGGACGCTCGGGACCGGGACCGGCGCGAGGGTGACGGTCTCGCCCTCGGCGGTCTGCCGGGAGACGCCCTTGCGCAGCGTGTCGAAGACCCGGTCGGCGAACGGGTTCGCCGCGCCCGCGTCCCCGGACCGGCTGAACCGGGCCACCGCCTGGTACCAGGCGCTCGGGTCCGCCGAGGCGGCCCGGCCGCTCTGCTTCAGGGACTCCTGCTGGTACTCGGCCAGCAGCGCCGCACCCCCGCGGACGCTCTGCGCGGCGTCCCGCTTGAGGTCGTCCGCCGGACGGTGGATCAGCGCCGCCGCCGCGTCGAGCGTGTGCAGCTCCGGGCCGTCCTCGACGGCCGGCGCGGTGGGCGTGCCGGAGACCGGCCGCGGCGGGAGGTCGTCGCCGCGGCCGTCGGCCGTGTCGGGCCCCGGACCGGCGGCCAGCGCCGCGCGGACCGCGGCCACGTCGACCTGGGTCAGGCCCATGACGTTGTAGTTGCCGGTCGTGCTCGGCGCGCCCCGGTGGGAGTCCCAGCGGGTCTCCTGGTAGGACAGCGCGAGCAGCACGCCCTCCGGCACCCGGAACTCGGCCGCCGCCGCCCGGAACTGATCCTGCAGCGAGCCCTGCGCGGGCGCGGCGGCGGCCGCCGGGACGAACCCGAAGGCCGTGCCGGCCAGTACGGTGGCCACGGTGGCGCCGAGGGCCCGTCTGCCGCGCGGGGCGAGCGGGCGCTGTGCCGCTCTCGGTATGGAAATCAACGGAGTCTGCCGACCTTACGCTCTGTCGTGTGGAGGCCCGGGCAGGTTCTTCCGGGCCGCCGCGACGCTAGCACCCCGGGGCCGGAAACCCGGTAGTCAACCCGGCCGGGGACGGTCAGGATGAACAGGTATGACGCCCCTTCTGCTCATCGACGTCGACGGGCCCCTGAACCCCTACGCAGCCCCCGGGGAGCAGCGCCCCGACGGCTACGACACCCACCACGTCCTGCCCGATTCCTGGGTGGCGCGCCGCCGGCCGGGGCCGGGCGAGCAGGTCGAGCCGCTGCGGGTGTGGCTCAACCCGCTGCACGGGCCGGAGCTGCTGGCCCTGCCGTACGAACTGGTGTGGGCGACCACCTGGATGGACGAGGCGAACACCTTCATAGGCCCCCGCATCGGCCTGCCCGAGCTCCCGTACATCCGCTGGACGGAGGTCTTCCGCGAGGACCCGGACGGCCTGCACTGGAAGACCCGGGACCTCGTCGCCTGGGCGGCCGGCCGCCCCTTCGTCTGGCTGGACGACGAGCTCGGGCCGCAGGACATCGAGTGGATCGCCGCCCACCACCCGGGTCCGGCCCTGCCGCTCTGGGTCGACCCCCGGGCGGGGCTCGGGGAGCTGCACTTCGCGGCGCTCCGGGAGTGGGCGGAGGACGGCGAGCGGGTGGAGGCCGGGCAGTGAGCGGGGACGCCGGAGGGACGGTCGTCGGGACGGTCGAGCGCCTGCGCCGGTACCCGGTGAAGTCGCTGCTGGGGGAGGAGTTGCCGCGCGCGGACGTCACCGGGCGCGGCCTCGCGGGCGACCGGGTCCGCGCCCTGCGCGACATCGGGACGGGCCGGATCGCCAGCGCCAAGCACCCGCGGCTCTGGGCCGGCCTGCTCGGCTTCACGGCCGGGACGGCGGCGGACGGCACGGTGGCGATCACCGGCCCGGACGGCCGGGGCGTGGACGAGGCAGCGCTGTCGGAGGCGCTCGGCCGCAAGGTGGAGCTGATCGCCGAACGCCCGCCCGCGGCGACGATCGAGCGGGCCGTGCCGGAGGAGGTGCTGGCCCGCGGGATCGGGGAGGACGTCGCCTTCACCGTCAACGAGCTGGGCCGGGCCGCGCCGGACGGGACGTTCTTCGACTTCGCGCCGCTGCACCTCCTGACCACCTCGACGCTCGGCGCCGCGGGTGCGCAGGCCGAGCGCTACCGGCCGAACGCCGTGATCCGGACCGGCGGCACCGGCTACGTCGAGAACGGCTGGGTGGGGCGGGAACTGGGCATCGGGCCGAGCCTGCGCCTGCGCGTCCTGGTGCCCACCCCGCGCTGCGCCGTGCCGACGCTGCGGCACGGACCGCTGCCGCGCAGCGCGGACGCCCTGCGGGTGCTCGCCGCGGAGAACCGCCTGGTGCCGCTGGAGGGCATGCCGGAGCTGCCCTGCGCGGGCGTGTACGCGCAGGTGCTGGCGCCGGGGCCGATCGCGGTGGGGGACGCCGTCACGCTGCGCTGAGGACGGGCCCGGTCAGGCCTCGTCCAGCACGGCCGCCAGCGCGTCCAGGAAGCGCGCGGTCGTCGGCTCGTCCCGGACGGCGATCCGCAGCCACTCCTCGCCCAGGCCCGGGAAGGTGTCCCCGCGGCGGACGGCGAAGCCGCGCGCCCGCAGCCGCTCCCGCACGGCGGCCGCGCCCGGCAGCCGGACCAGGACGAACGACGCGGCCGGTTCCCCGTGCACCCGGACGGACGGGAAACCGGCCAGGCCCTTCAGCAGGTTCGCGCGCCACAGGGCGAGTTCGGCGGCGGCCTCCTCCGCCTCGGCCAGTGCCGCCGGCGTGCTGCACGCCTCGGCCGCGGCCAGCGCCGGGGTGGAGACCGGCCAGAGCGGCTGCGCGGCGCCGAGCTCCGCGATCAGCGGCGCGGGCCCGAGCACGTAGCCGATCCGCAGCCCGGCCAGGCCCCAGGTCTTGGTGAGGCTGCGCAGCACGACCACCCGGCCGGGCAGGTCCCGGGCGGCGGCGAGGGATTCGCGCTCGCCGGGCACGGTGTCCATGAACGCCTCGTCCACCACCAGGGTGCGCCCGGGGCGTGCCAGCGCGGCCACGGCGTCGGCGGGGTGCAGGACGGAGGTCGGGTTGGTCGGGTTGCCGAGGACGACCAGGTCGGCCTCCTCCGGGACGGCGCCCGGGGTGAGCCGGAAGCCGTCCGAGGGCGACAGGAGCGCCCGGTGCACGGCGTGCCCGGCGTCGCGCAGTGCCGCCTCCGGCTCGGTGAACTGCGGGTGCACGACGGTGATGTGACGTGGTGTCAGCACGCGAGCGAGCAGGACGAACGCCTCGGCGGCGCCCGAGGTGAGCAGCACCTCGTCCACCGGCCGTCCGTGCCGCGCGGCGACGGCCGCGCGCGCCGTCGTCTGGTCCGGATAGGCGGCCAGTTCGCCTAGCGTGGCGGCGAGGCGCTCGCGCAGCCAGAGCGGGGGCGTACCGGTGCGGACGTTGACGGCGAGGTCGACCAGGCCGAGCCCGTCGGCGCGCACCTCGGCGTCGCCGTGGTGGCGGAGGTCGGGTTCGGCTCGGGTCACGCGGGGTCTCCTTGGTGCTGTTCCCGGGGCGCGTCCCGGACGTCGAGGGGCAGACCGGGGACGCGCAGGACGTCGTACGCGCCGGGCGGCACGCTCAGCGCGGCGCCGTCGCCGAGGGCCACGAGGGCGACGTCGTGGCCGTGCGAGGCCAGGGTGGCGGCGGCCCCGGCGCTGTCGTCCGTCGCGATCCGCCGGGTGGCCGGGCGCAGCAGTCCGGCGGCCGCCGCGACCGCGTCCGGCGGGCCGACCACGGCCGAGACGCTCCGCAGCGCCTCCAGGGCGCGCGGCACGAGCAGGTCGTGCGGCCCGGGGCCGAGACCGACCAGCGTCAGCCGTCCGCGCAGCGCCGTCCGCGCGATCGCGATCGTGGCGTGCGCCGACTTCCGCTTGGCGACGACGAGTTCGCCGCCGGGCGCGCTCGCCAGCGCCGCCGCCTCGGCGACGCTCGCGGTGCCGACCGCGGCGCCGACCGCGGCGGAGGGGTTCGGCACCGGGACGGTCGCGAGCACGTCCGCCGGGTGCTCGTCCACCGGTGTCCGGCCGAGGCACCAGCGGGCCCAGTTCACGGCCGGGTGGTCGCCCTTGCCGGCCACGGTGGCGATGCGGGCGATCGACTGGCGGGACAGTCCGGTCTCCCGCAGGACGTCCATGAGCAGCCGCATCGCCTCGGTGTCCTCGGTGCCGCTGCCCGCACCGATGCCGAGGACGAGCGTGCGGGGGAGGACCGCGAGGTCGCTGTCGGGGTCGTCCGGGTCCTGCGGGTCGGGGATCCGCAGGACGGGTTCCTCCGCGGGTGCCGCTGTCGGGCCGCCGGTCCCGGTCCCGGGGGCGGCCTGCCGGGCCGGCTCGGCGAGCGCGGTCTCGCGCGGGTCCCGGCGGTCCGTGATCACCGGCTGGACGCCGAGCACGGCCGCCACCTCCCAGGCCAGCTCCGCGGTGGCGGGGTCGCTGCTCAGCGGGATCACGTACCGGCGCAGGGGGTCCACGCAGAGCAGGCCCTTGTCCTTGCTGCTCAGGTGGCCCGCGTAGTCGAACAGGCGGGCGGCTCCCGGGAGGGGGGCGAAGCAGATCACGTACTCGCACTCGACGAGCGCCAGCGTGATCGCCTCGGGCGGGCCGAAGCAGTTGCCGACCGAGGCCCGGTAGACCTTGCTGCTGTCCGGCCAGGCGGCGTGCAGTTCGGCGGCGAGTGGCCGCACCGACCCGTTGACAGCGACCAGCCCGATCACGTCCAGCTCCTCAGCTCGCTCCTTGACCAGGGTTTGACCCGGCTTCGGGCCGGCCCCGTCCGGACCCGCCCCGACAGCCAAAAGCCCAGGTGATCCCACCACGCCCGGCCGGAACGGGTCAATCGCCGGCGGCTGTGACGTCGGTGGGGCGGCCCGCGCGCGGGCGGCAGCTGTTCGTCTGTTCTTCACTTGTCTTGTGCGGTACACGACACCACGGCGATCCTACTGTTTTCGGCGCTCAACCCCCATCAAGCCCGAAGCACATTCGACGCCCGGAGGACCCCCATGGCCTTCGCACGACTCCGTACCCCCGGCACTCCTCGCCGCCGCACCCTGACCGCGCTCGCCGCGGCCCTCGGCCTCTCGGCCGGTTCGCTCGGCCTGTGGGCCGCGACCGGCGACGCCGCGGCCGACACCGCCGCCGCCCTGCCGACGCCGGACCACATCGTGGTCGTCGTCATGGAGAACCACGCCTACTCGCAGGTGGTCGGCAGCTCCAACGCGCCCTACGTCAACAACACCCTCGTGGCCGGAGGCGCGACGCTGACCCAGTCCTACGCACTCACCCACCCCAGCCAGCCCAACTACTACATGCTGTTCTCGGGCAGCTCCCAGGGCGTCACCGACGACAGCTGCGTCGACGTCGGCACCATGCAGGCGCCCAACCTGGCCTCCGAACTGCTGGACGCCGGCCAGACCTTCGCCAGCTACAACGAGGGCATCCCCGGCGTCGGCGCCACCGACTGCCGCGTCGACAACTACGCGCAGAAGCACAACCCCTGGTTCGGCTTCGGCAACGTCCCGACCTCCAGCGCGTACGGCATGGACGCGTTCCCGGCCGACTTCACCACCCTGCCCAAGGTGTCGTTCGTCGTCCCGGACCTCTGCGACGACATGCACGACTGCTCGGTCGGCACCGGCGACTCCTGGATCCAGACCAACCTCGCCGCCTACGCGGACTGGGCCAGGAGCCACAACAGCCTGCTCGTCATGACCTTCGACGAGGACAACAAGCTCTCCGGCAACCGCATCCCCACCGTGGTCTACGGCGCGCACGTCGCCCCCGGCAGCAGCACCTCCACCAGCTACAACCACTACGACGTGCTGCACACGCTGGAGGACCTGGCGGGCCTCAGCGCGCACGCCGGCAACTCCGCGAGCGCGAACGACATCACCGGCATCTGGAACTGACGCCCGTGTACGTCGCGGAATCCCGCAGCTCGAAGGCCCCCGCCGCCCCGGCCGAAACGCCGGGGCGGCGGGGCGCCGCCCTGCGCGCCGTGCCCGGGGCCGTCATCGCCCTCGGCACCGTCAGCCTGGTCACCGACATCTCCTCCGAGATGGTCAGCGCCGTCCTCCCGCTCTACCTGCTGACCGGGCTCGGCCTCTCGCCGCTCGGCTTCGGGCTGCTGGACGGCATCCAGAACGGCTTCAGCGCGCTCGTCCGCCTCGCCGGCGGCCACCTCGCCGACCGGCGCGGCGCCGGCGGCGCACCCCGGCACAAGGCCGTCGCGGCCGTCGGCTACGGCCTGTCGGCGCTGTGCAAGCCGCTGCTGCTGTTCGCCCACACCGTGCCCCTGATCGGTGCCGTCATCGCCGTCGACCGCACCGGCAAGGGCCTGCGCACCGCCCCGCGCGACGCGATGATCTCGCTCGCCAGCGACCCCGCGCACCGCGGCCGGGCGTTCGGCGTGCACCGCGCGATGGACACGGCGGGCGCGTTGCTCGGGCCGCTCACCGCGTTCCTGGTGCTCCGCCTGGCCGGCGGCCCGCTGCTCGCCGACGGCGGCGAACGGCACGGCTACGACGCGGTGTTCACCGTCAGCGCGTGCGTCGCGGTGTTCGGCGTGCTGGTCCTGCTGCTGTTCGTGCCGAACCGGCTCACCGGCGACGAGCCCTCACGTGCCGCCCCCTCGCTGCGCGACGGCCTGCGGCTGCTGCGGCTGCCCGGGCTCCGGCGGCTCACCGTGTGCGCCGTCCTGCTCGGACTCACCACCGTCAGCGACTCGTTCGTCTACCTGCTCGTCCAGCGCCGCCTCGACCTGTCCATCACCCTGTTCCCGCTGCTGCCGCTCGGCACCGCCGCAGCCTTCCTCCTGCTCGCCGTGCCCATGGGCCTGCTCGCCGACCGGATCGGCCGCCGCACGCTGTTCCTCGCGGGGCACGGGCTGCTGCTCCTCGCGTACGGGCTGCTGCTCTCGCCGCTGCGCGGACTGCCCGCGGTGATCTGCGTGCTCGTCCTGCACGGCTCCTTCTACGCCGCCACCGACGGCGTCCTCGCGGCCGCCGCGGCCGATACCGTGCCCGCCGAGCAGCGCGGCGCCGGGCTCGCCCTCGTCGGCACCGGGCAGGCGCTCGCCCGGTTCGCCTGCTCGCTGCTGTTCGGCGCGCTGTGGAGCGCGACCGGCGGCTCCACCGCGCTCGCGTGGTCGGCGGGCGCGCTCGCCCTGTGCGTCGTCGGCGCGGCCGTCGTGCTCCGCGAACCCGCCCGTGAGGTGTCCTCGTGAACCAGCCCCTCCAGAACCAGCCGCTCCTCGACGAGCCCGTTCCGGACCGGCCCGTCCAGGGCCGGACCCTCGGGAACCGGGCCAGGGTGCTCATCCTGCTGGTCGCCGTCCTGCTGCTCGGATCCGTCGGCACCGGCGCCGTCCTCCACGCCTCCGACCGCACCGCCCGCCGCGACCGGCCGCAGGCGGGCGGCCCGGCCGTCTCGTCCGGGACGGTGTCCCTCAAGGCCGCCCCGGACGGCCGACGGCTGGTGTTCCGCAACATGGCGTGGGGCCCGCACCGCGACGAGCTCACCACCGTCCCGGCCGACCGCGCCGACGGCCCCCGCACCGCCTCCGGCGTCAAGTGCCTGCGCTTCCACACCGCCGGCGGCACCGGCATCTGCCTCCAGGCCGAACACGGCGCCCTGGAGGACACCTACCGCGCCGTCGTCCTCGACGACCACCTCAAGGAGACGCGCTCCTTCCCGGCCGCCGGCATCCCCACGCGCGCCCGCGTCTCGCCCTCCGGCCACTTCGCCGCCTGGACCGTCTTCGTCAGCGGCGACTCCTACGCCGGCACCGACTTCTCCACCCGCACCTCGATCGTCGACGTCCGCGACGGGAACCTCCGCGAGAACCTGGAGACCTTCGACGTCATCAAGGACGGGCAGCCGTTCCGGGCGCACGACGTCAACATCTGGGGCGTCACCTTCGCCGACGACAACACCTTCTACGCGACCCTCGCCTCCGGCGGCACCACCCACCTCGTCCGCGGCGACCTCGCCGCCCGCACCCTCACCACCCTCCACGACGACGTCGAGTGCCCCTCGCTCTCCCCGGACGGCACCCGCGTCGCCTACAAGAAGCGCGTGCCCGGCCTGCCCGCCGACTCGCCCTGGCGGCTCTACGTCCTCGACCTCGCCACCATGACCGAGACCGCCACCGCCGAGCAGCGCAACATCGACGACCAGGCACTCTGGAGCGACACCGGCACCCTCCTCTACGCCCTCCCCGGCGACTACGGCGCCGACCTGTGGACCGTCCCGGCCGACGGCACCGGCGCCGCCCGGCGGGTCACCACGGCCGCGGTCGCCCCCGCGTACGTGGGGTGAGCGAGGGGGCGGCGGAGCACGTCGAGGAACTCTCGGCCGCGGTCCCTCGTCGAGCACGGTGACGGCTCGATCGAACGGGGGAGCGACAACGGTGGACGGAATCCCGCCCGAGCGCGTGGTCACCGACTCCTGGCCCGCCCTGCACGGCCGGCCGGTGCTGCGCCGCACCGTCGCCGTGAGCCTCGTGCTGCTCGTCTCCGTCGCGGCGGCCCTGCTCGTCCGGGGCATCAACACCCTCACCCTGGGCGGCGGCGGCCGCGAGACCGACCGCGACCGCGCCGAACGCCTGGCCGGCCTCCACCCGTCCCAGCACCCGGGCGCGGGCCGCGCCTTCGTGCCCGTCGGCTCCGTCTACACCCACGCGCCCGACGGGTCCGCCGTCGCGTACCTCCACTACCGCGTCGCGGGCGGCAAGGACGTCGGCCTCGCCGACTTCCTGCGCGCCTACGACCTGCCCGACCCGGGCCCCGCCGCCCCGCTCCCGCCCGACCTCTCCACGGCCCTCGGCGGCAACGAACCCACGACGGCCCCGGAAGTCCCCGAGCCGTCCCCGTCGGCGCCCGAACTCCCCGAGCCGTCCCCGTCGGCGCCCGAACTCCCCGGGCCGTCCCCGACGGTGACCACGGAGATGGCCCCGGCGGACTCGGCGCTCGTGCCCGCGGCCGTCGACGGGGACGGGGACGGGGACAGGGACGAGGACGACGACACCCCGCCGCCGCCCACTCCGACGGCGACCGCGACGGCAACCGCGACGGTGACCGTGAGCCCCGCGGCCACTCCGACGGTGGCTTCGGCCGCCCCCACCACGACCACCGGCCGCCGCATCTACGTCTCCACCATCCCCGGGGGCCTTCCCGGCGCCGCCGACATCTACGTCCGCGCCACCGGCTGACGCGTTCCTCTCCCGCCCCGACGCCGTGCCCCCCCCCCGCGGGGTCGGCGGGGGGACGGGGGGTGCGCGGGCGGGCGGGGCCGCGGCGGGGGCCGGGGGGGGGCAGGCCGGCGTAGGGGCCGGGGC
>NZ_JBHWGD010000048.1:33302-49485 GCF_042733235.1 Kitasatospora sp. NPDC059722 | reverse complement strand
CCGCCGACAACACCGCCCGCCCCACGGGGGCCCGCTTCCCCCCCCCCCCCCCCCGCGGGCCCCCCGCCGCGGGGGGGCGGGGGGGCCACGGGACGTCAGCGGGCGGCTGGTGCCGCTTCGGGAGCCGGGGTCGTCATCGCGGGCTTCGGGGCCGGGACCGGGATCGGGGCCGGGGCCGGGGCCGGTGCCGCGGGCTTCGGGGTGCGGGCCGGGGACTGGCCGGCCACCAGGGCGCCCAGGGCGATCAGCAGGCCCAGGACCTGCCACGGGGTGAGCGTCTGGCCGAGGACGACCAGACCGCCGATCGTCGCGACGACGGGGTTGATCAGGCCGAGGAAGGACGCCGGGCCGGCCCCCAGGCGCTCGATGCCGCGGAACCAGAGGACGTAGCCGAGCGCCGTGCCGAACAGTCCGAGGTAGGCGAACCCGGCCAGGTTGGTGGCGGTCAGCGCGGGCGGTGCGCCCTCGACGACGGCGGCGAGCGGGACGAGGAAGACCGAGCCGGCCAGGAGCTGCCACGCGGTCAGGTCGAGCATGGTGGCGCCCTCGGGACGGCCCCACCGGCGGGTGAGGACCGTGCCCATCGCCATCAGCCCGATCCCCGCGACCATCGCGGCGATGCCGACGCCGTCCAGCCGTGCGCCGCTCTTGAGGACGAGGAGCGCGACGCCGCCGACCCCGGCCAGTCCGGCCAGGACGGTCCGCCGCCCGGGCCGGATGCCGAGCACGCCGATCGAGAACCCGGCGACGAGCAGCGGCTGGATCGCCCCGATGGTCGCCGCGACCCCGCCGGGCAGGCGGTACGCGCCGACGAAGACGAGCGGGAAGAACAGCCCGATGTTGAGCATCCCGAGCACGGCCGCGCGCCCCCACCAGCGCCCCTTGGGCAGTCTGCGCCCCATGAGCAGCAGGAGCAGCCCCGCCGGGAGGGCGCGGACGACGGCGAGCAGCAGCGGACGGCCCTCCGGCAGGAGCTGCGTGGTGACGAGGTAGGTCGTGCCCCAGGCGGCCGGGGCGAGGGCGGCGGTGGCGGCGATTCCCAGGCGGTTCCGGTCCATGGCGGGTTCCCCTCAACGTTGATTATCTGAACGTTGAGATAAATTGTGCGCCGAGGATCTGTGAACGTCAAGTATGTGAAGGTTAAGATAAACGGGTACGGACAGCGGCCGGAGGAGGCGGAGGCCATGCAGGAGCAGGTGCAGCAGCGCGACACCGTGGACGACATCGTCGACCAGTGGGCCCGGGCCCGCCCCGAGATCGACAGCGGCCCGATGGCCCTGATCGGCCGGCTGCGTCGCCTCAACCTGCGCGTCGACTCCGCCCTGCGCGAGTACTTCACCCAGCACGGCCTGGACACCTCGGAGTTCGACGTCCTCGCGACGCTCCGCCGGGCCGGCGAGCCGTACGAGCTGAACGCCCGCGCACTGCTCAAGTCCGCGATGGTCACGTCGGGCGCGATCACCAACCGCGTGGACCGGCTGTCCGCGAAGGGCCTCGTCGAGCGGCACCCCTGTCCGGGCGACCGCCGGGCGGTCCTGGTCCGGCTCACCCCGGAGGGCAAGGAGCTCGTCGACACGCTGCTGCTCGGCCACGTCCGGAACGAGGAGCGCCTCCTCGCCCCCCTCGACCAGGGCGAACGCACCCAGCTGGACGCGCTGCTGAAGAAGCTGCTCGTCGCCCACGGAGACGTCGAGCGGTTGTAGCGCCCCGGGCGGGACGACGTATCCAACCGATCCCCGGTCGCGTTAGACCCGGCACAACCGTGCCGGAGGAGAACGCCGATGAAGGACAGGACACCCAGGGACATCGCCGTCGACGACCAGCTCCGAGCCGCCGGCGCCGAGGGCAGGGAGTGGCTCATGGCCGCCGGCTGGGGTCCGCCGGTGACGATCCCGATCCAGCAGGCGGCCCGCTGGCAGCAGGAGGCCCGCGCCCGGATGCTCGCGGCCGAGGCCGACGACACCTGGACCTTCTGCGAACACCTCTGCGCCGGCGGCCCCCAGCCCGTCGTCGTCCACGCCGAGACCCCGGAACGGATGCTCTGCCGCGCCTGCTCCACCGCCGAACGCCCCACCCGCCGCTGCCTGGAATGCGGCCGCCCCGCCGCCTCCGCCTCCCCCGCCGACGGCCGCGAGGACGTCTGCATGGGCCCCGTGGCGATCTACACCCGCCTCCGCTGCCCCGCCTGCTACCAGGCCGACCCCCTCCACGGCACCTTCGCCGCCGGCTGGCCGTAGAGGGCCGGTGGGTGGGCGAGCTGCCTGGGGGCCGGGATCGGGACTGCCCTCCTCGCCGTCGGTCACGCCGGCCCCGGGCCCCCTATACTCCCTGTGCTCGATGAGGCTGGGGGAAGCATGCTGAACAATTTCTGGGTGGCTCTGCTCGCCTTGCTCGGCGCGGTGCTGGTGATCCGACTGGCGACGCTCCCACTGCTGGTGCGCGCTCAGGCGGCAATGCGCCGAAGGGCGTTGACGGCCCTCGGGGAGGACGCGGGCGCGGGCGCCCCGGGCGGCATCGGGGCGGCCATCGGTGATGCCGCCGTCACCGTGCTGACCGCGGCCGGGGTGGTGGCCGTGACCCCCGCGATGTTCGTCTTCGGCGACAGGCTGCTCGTGCGGCCGTTCGACACGGCCAACGCGCGGTACATCTCCTTCGAGGTGCACCTGGCCGTTCACCTGGCCAGGACCTGGTACATCACGGTCTTCGTCGTGTGCCTGGTGCTCTGGCTGGGGCTCTCCTACCTGACCCAGCGCAACGTGCTGGCCACCGGCCTGCCGCAGCAGGCGTGGCGCTCCAGGCGGACTCAGCTCCGGGTCGTCGGACTGCTGGTCCTCCGTGCCGTGCTCGCCGTGTTCGTCCTGCCGGTGATCCTGGTCCCGGCCGCGCTGGTCTTCCAGATCGTGGCCGTGATCACGAGTCGCCGGCCCAAGCCCGTCGGCACCGGTGCGGCACAGCAACCGCCGCTGAACCCGTACGGAGCCACCGCACCGCCGCAGGGGTACGTTCCGACGCAATACGTTCCCCCGGCCCCGCAGTTCGCCCCGCCCGCCCCCGCGACTCCGCCGACCCCGCCGGCCCTGCCCGTCCCGTCCGTCGGGCAGCCGCTGAGCTCCCACGAGCCCCGCGTCATCGGCGGCTACCAGCTCCTAGGCCGGATCGGCTCCGGCGGCATGGGCACGGTGTACCTCGCCCAGCGGCAGGGCTCCGCGACGCAGGTCGCGCTCAAGACCATCAACCTCGAACTCCTCGACGACGCCGAGCTCCTGCGCCGTTTCCAGCGCGAGTCCGAGGTGCTGGCGATGGTCCCGGGCGCCTACACCGCCCGGGTGCTCGACTCGGGTGTGGACCAGGGCCGCCCGTACCTCGCCATGGAGCTGCTGGACGGCCGCCCGCTCGACGTCCACCTGCGCGAGCAGGGGCCGATCCGCTCCGCCGAGGCGCTGCGCGCCCTGGCGCTCGCGCTGGCCGTGGCGCTGTCCGGGGTGCACCGGCTGGGGCTGGTGCACCGGGACCTCAAGCCGGCGAACATCATGCTGACGACGGCCGGTCCGCGCCTGCTCGACTTCGGCATCGCGGCGATCGTGGACGGCACCCGGCTCACCATGACCGGCGGCGGGCCCGGCACCCTCACGTACATGGCGCCGGAGCAGTTCGGCGACGAGCGGGTCGGCACGGCCGCCGACGTGTGGGCGTGGGCGTGCTGCGTGGTGTGCGCGGCGCACGGCGCGAGCCCGTTCGCGGCGACCAGCACGGGAGCGGTGATCCGCCGGATCGTGGAGACCGGGCCCGAACCGGCCGCGGTCGCGGCGGTCCGGGACCTCGACCCGGGGCTTGCCGCCGTCGTGACCCGCGCCCTGGCCATCGACCCCGCGCAGCGCCCGGCGGACGGGGCGGCGCTGCTGGCCGCGCTCGCGGCGGCCCAGCAGGAGGCCCGGCAGGCGGCCCCGGACCCGGCGGCCGTCCACGACCAGATCACCCGGGGCTGGCAGACCCTGGCCCTCTGACGGCTAGTGCCGTGGACCTGTCCGGCCACGGCACTACGGCGCGACCGTCACCACCGGCTTGTGCCGGACCGGGAAGTTGACCGAGCTCGCGATGAAGCAGGCCCGGTGCGCGTCGGCGTGCAGGGCGAGCGCCTTCTCGACCATGCCCTCGGACGCGACCTCGATCCGCGGGTGCAGCACCGCCGAGGTGAAGTGCCCGCCCTCGGGCGTCTCGGCCATCGTGCCGACCGGGTTGTCGACGTACGAGGTCACGACGACGCCGTTGACGGCGCACAGGTGCAGGTACCAGAGCAGGTGGCACTGCGAGATCGACGCGAGGAGCAGCTGCTCGGGGTTCCAGCGGGCCGGGTCGCCGCGGAAGGCGGGGTCGGACGAGCCGGGGATGGTCGGCCGGCCGTCGGCGGCGACGTCGTGGTCGCGGCCGTAGGAGCGGTAGTCGCCGGTGCCGGTGCCCCGGTTGCCGGTCCAGGTGACCTCGGTGGTGTACGTGTGCAGCTTGGGCATGTGCGAGCCTCTCCGGACGGTCCTGGCGGACAGTCAATCGCACCCGGGGAGGTGGCCGAGGACGATTCGGGCGCAGCCGACCGCATCCGTCCGGGACGTGTCCACTTCCACGTCGTACGTCACACCCACGTGCACCGCCTGCGCCTGCGCCGCGGCCATCCCGGCGGCCCGGTCGCCGCGCGCCGCCTCCCGGGCGCTCGCGACGGCGGCGTCGCACCGCACGCCGACCCAGAGCACGTCCAGGCCGTCCAGCGCCGCCCGCCACCGCCGCTGCGAGGCCGCGCCGCCGAGGAACACCTCGTCGACGACGATCCGGGCGCCGGCCCGCGCCATCGCCGCGACCCCGGTCGTCCAGGCCGCGTCGAGCGCCGCGAACGCCGGTCCGACGCTCACCACGCCGTCGGCGTCCTCGCCCCCGCCGTCCGGGCCGCCGATGCCGCCGATCCCCTCGCCGCCCTCGCGCAGCCGTGGCGGCAGCGCGTCGACCAGGGTGTCCGTGCCGAGGTGCAGCCACGGCTCCGGCAGCAGCTCCTGGAGGTGGCGCGCGATGCTCGACTTGCCCGAGCTGGAGCCACCGTTGAGGACGACGACGTTCAGCGCGAACCCCCGTAGGCCGCCGCCGCGCCCGCGAAGGACGTGGCGAGTTCCGGGGTGCCGGCCCAGTGCAGGTGCAGGTACGACGCGTGGACGTTGCCGTCGGCGAAGCCCTCGGTGCGGGGTCCGGTGGGCAGGCGCCACCCCCAGGCGGGGTGGTCGCCGCTGGCCGGCTCGCAGACCGTGCGGTGGAACTCGTGGCCGCGCAGCCGGGTGCCGGCCGGGCCGAGCGGGGAGTCGTGCAGGGCGACGGCCTCCCGGTAGCCGAGGGTGAGCCGTTCGGTCATCCGGGCGGTGGTGTCGAGCACGCCGCACATCGGCTTCCCGTCCAGCTCCCGCCCCAGGTAGAGCAGTCCGGCGCACTCGGCCGCGATCGGACCGCCGGAGGCGGCGAACTCCCGGATCGCCGAGCGCAGTCCCGCGTTCCCGCTCAGCTCCCGGACGTACAGCTCGGGGAAGCCGCCGCCGATGACGAGCCCGGCGGTGCCCTCGGGCAGCCCGGAGGCGTGCAGCGGGTCGAACGGGACGACGTCCGCCCCGGCGGCGCCGAGGAGTTCGGCGTTCTCGGCGTAGGAGAAGGAGAACGCGGCGCCGCCCGCCACGGCGATCCGGGGCCGGCCGGCGACCGGCGCGACCTCGGCCGCAGGGTCCCACGGCTCGGCGTCCAGGGCCGGTGCGGTCCGGGCCAGCGCCAGCACCGCGTCCAGGTCCACCGAGGCGGCGACGAGGTCGCCCATGTCCGCGACGGCCTTCAGGGCCTCCGCCGACCGCTCCACGGCCGGGATCAGCCCGAGGTGGCGCGAGGGCGTCGCGACGGCCGTGGAGCGGCGCAGCGCGCCCAGCACGGGCACGCCGGAGCCCTCCTCCAAGGCCTCGCGCAGCAGGTGCTCGTGGCGGTCGGAGGCGACCCGGTTGAGGATCACCCCGGCGAGCCGCACCTCCGGGTCCCAGGAGGCGAAGCCGTGCACCAGCGCGGCCACCGAACGGGACTGCGAGCTGCCGTCCACCACGAGCACCACCGGCGCGCGCAGCAGCTTGGCGACGTGCGCGGTGGACGCCAGCTCCCCGCGCCCCGACGCCCCGTCGAACAGCCCCATGACGCCCTCGACGACGGCGACGTCGGCCCCGGCCGCGCCGTGCAGGAACAGCGGCGCGATCCGCTCCGGCCCGCACAGGAAGGCGTCCAGGTTGCGGCCCGGTCGCCCGGCGGCCAGCGCGTGGTAGCCGGGGTCGATGTAGTCCGGGCCGACCTTGTGCGGGGAGACGGCGAGCCCGCGGGCGGCGAGCGCGGCGATCAGGCCGGTGGCGACGGTGGTCTTGCCCGCGCCCGAGGAGGGCGCGGCGACGACGAGGCGGGGGATGCTCAAGGAATCACCATTCGATGCCGCGCTGGCCCTTGCGGCCGGCGTCCATGGGGTGCTTGACCTTGGTCATCTCGGTGACGAGGTCGGCGAAGCCGGTGAGCGCCTCGGGGGCGTACCGGCCGGTGATGACGACGTGCTGGCTGCCCGGCCGGTCCTCGAGCACGGACACGACCTCCTCCGGGTCGACCCAGCCCCAGTGCATCGGGTAGGTGAACTCGTCGAGCACGTAGAAGCGGTAGGTCTCGGCCGCGAGGTCGCGCTTGACCTGCTCCCAGCCCTCCTTGGCGGCGGCCTCGCTGTCCATCTCCATCTCGCTGGAGCGCTGGATCCACGACCAGCCGGAGCCCATCTTGTGCCAGTCGACGGTGCCGCCCTCGCCGGAGGCACCGAGGACGCGCAGCGCGTTCTCCTCGCCGACCTTCCACTTGGCGGACTTCACGAACTGGAACACCCCGACGGACCAGCCCTGGTTCCAGGCCCGCAGCGCCATGCCGAACGCGGCCGTGGACTTGCCCTTGCCGGGGCCGGTGTGCACGGCGGTGATCGGCTGCGTGCGGCGCTGGCGGGTCGTCAGGCCGTCGTCGGGAACGCTCTCGGGAACACCCTTGGGCATGCTGCTCAGGCCGCCTTTCGCATGGTGGTTGCACGGTTGTCGCGACTGTCGCGGACGAGCGAGGCGACGCCCTCGGCGCGCAGTTCGTCCAGGGTGACGGCGGTGCCGCCGAGGTGTCCGGCGAGGGTGCGGGCGAGGCCGAGCCGGACGGGGCCGGACTCGCAGTCCAGGACGACGCTCGCGACGCCCTGGGCGGCGAACAGCCCGGCGGCGCGCCGGGACTGCGCGAGCGCGTCGCGGCCGCCGGTGGCCCGTCCGTCGGTGACGACGACGACCAGCGGGCGGCGGGCCGGGTCGCGCAGCCGCTCGATCCGCAGCACCTCGTGGGCGCGCAGCAGGCCGGCGGCCAGCGGGGTCCGGCCGCCGGTGGGCAGCGACTCCAGCCGGGCCGCGCCGACCTCGACGGACGAGGTGGGCGGGAGCGCCAGCTCGGCGCCCGCGCCGCGGAAGGTGATCATGCCGATCTTGTCGCGCCGCTGGTAAGCGTCCATCAGCAGCGACAGCACGGCGCCCTTGACGGCGGTCATCCGCTGCCGGGCGGCCATCGAGCCGGAGGCGTCGACGACGAACAGCACCAGGTTGGACTCGCGGCCCTTGCGCACCTGCTCGCGGAAGTCGTCCTTGCGCAGCACGAGCGCGGCGCCGGCGCGCCCGCGCGCCACCTGGTGCGGCGCGGCGGCCTGGAGGGTGGCGGTCAGGTGCAGGCGGCTGAGGGCGCCCTGGGGGCGTCGCGCGCGGACGGTGTACCCGCTGTCGGTCTCGGCGGGGGAGCGGCGGCCCTGCGCGCCGTGGCCGGTGCCGCGCACGGCGAACAGCCGGGTGCGGTACGGGTCGCCGGCCGCGACCGGCGCCGACTCCCGCGCGGGGGCGGGGTGCTGGGCCGGGACGGGCTGCTGCTCGGGGAGGTCCGGGGCGGCGGCGTCGGAGGCGGCGGCCTCCGGGGCCTGCGGACCGCTCTCGGGCTCGGGCGCGCCGCCGCCGTCCGGGCCGGGGCCGCCGTCGTCGCCGGGGCCGGGGCCGTCGCCGTCCGGGTCGTCGCCGTCACCGTCACCGTCGGTCCCGGGGGAGTCCTCCGGGGAGTCCTCGGGCTGCGCGTGCTCCTCCAGCGTCCGGTCCAGCTGCTCCTCGTCCAGTCCGGGCGCGTCGAACGGGTTGCGGCGGCGCCGGTGCGGCAGTGCGAGCTGGGCGGCCTTGCGGACGTCCTCCTCCAGCACCTCCGTGCGCCCGTCCCACGCGGCCAGCGCGACGGCCGTCCGCGCCATGACGATGTCGGCGCGCAGCCCGTCCACCTCGAACGCGGCGCACACGGCGGTGATCTGCCGGAGCGCCACGTCGGTGAGCTCGACCTTGGGCAGCAACTCCCGTGCGGCGGTGATCCGTTCGGCGAGCGCCCGCTCCTCGCCGGCGAACCGCGCCGCGAAGCCGGCCGGGTCCGCGTCGTAGGCGAGCCGCCGCCGGACGACCTCGGCGCGCTCGGCCGGGTCGCGCGTCGCGGCGATCTCCACGGTCAGGCCGAAGCGGTCGAGCAGCTGCGGCCGCAGCTCGCCCTCCTCCGGGTTCATCGTGCCGACCAGCAGGAACCGGGCCGCGTGCCGCACCGAGACGCCCTCGCGCTCGACGTAGGAGCGGCCCATCGCGGCGGCGTCCAGCAGCAGGTCGACGACGTGGTCCTGGAGCAGGTTCACCTCGTCGATGTAGAGCACCCCGCGGTGCGCCTTGGCGAGCAGTCCGGGCTCGTACGCCTTGACGCCCTCGGCGAGCGCGCGCTCCAGGTCGAGCGAGCCGACGATCCGGTCCTCGGCCACGCCGACCGGCAACTCGACCAGCTGGGACGGCCGTTCGCTGCTCCCGGAGGAGGCGTGCGGTCCGTCCGGGCACTGCGGGTCGGGCGCGGCCGGGTCGCAGGAGAAGCGGCAGTCGTCGACGGTGGCGATGGACGGCAGCAGGCCGGCCAGCGCGCGGACCATCGTCGACTTGGCGGTGCCCTTCTCGCCGCGCACCAGCACGCCGCCCACGGCCGGGGAGACCGCGTTCAGCAGCAGTCCGAGCCGCAGGTCGGTCATCCCGACGACCGCGGTGAACGGGTAGCGGACGTCACTCATGCGTTGCCAGCCTCCTCAGGCGCACCGGGCGGCAGGAACGGCAGCGTTCCGGCCGCCGGCACCCCGCCCTCGATCAGCTTCCACAGCGCGTCGGTGTCCGCGTGCTCCTCGATCAGGTCCCCCAGGCGGTCCAGCCGGGCCTCGCGCGCCTCGGCGAACGAGGTGTCCGGCGCCGGGACGAACGCGCGGCCCGCCAGCGCGGCCACCTCGCGCAGGAACTCCCGGCGGAACCCGTCGTTCTCCAGCGCGCCGTGCCAGGTCGTGCCCCACACCGAGCCCACCCGGCATCCGTCCAGGAAGGGCTCCCCGCCGTCCACGGCGACCACCCCGTGGTGGATCTCGTAGCCCTCGACGCGGTGCCCGTAGGCCTCGCCGACCGGCCGGGCGAGCACCTTCTCCACGCCGAACCGCACGCGCGTCGGCAGCAGGCCGAGCGCGTCGACGGCACCGGCCTTGGACTCGACGTCGTCGACGATCGAGCCCGCCAGCATCTGGTACCCGCCGCACACCCCGAGGACCGGCAGCCCGGCCGCCGCCCGCGCCCGCAGCGCCGGCTCCAGCCCGCGCTCGCGCAGCCAGGCGAGGTCGGCCACGGTGGCCCGGGTGCCGGGCAGCACGACGAGGTCGGCGTCGGCGAGCTCCTCCGGCCGGGTCGCCCAGCGGACGAGCACGCCGGGCTCCTGCGCCAGCGCGTCCAGGTCGGTGAAGTTCGACAGCCGGGGGAAGCGCACCACGGCCACCCGCAGCACGTCCGCCCCGAGCGGCCCGCGCCCGTCGACCCGGTCCACGACCGTCGACAGGTCCAGCGAGTCCTCGGCGTCCAGCCACAGCCCCGGCAGCAACGGCAGCGTGCCGAGCACCGGACGGCCGGTCAGGCCGTGCAGCATCTCCAGGCCGGGCGCCAGCAGCCGGGCGTCCCCGCGGAACTTGTTGACGAACCAGCCGGCCACGTGCCGCTGGTCCTCCTCGGACAGCAGCGCCAGCGTCCCGTACATCGCCGCGAACACGCCGCCCCGGTCGATGTCGCCGACCACCACGACGGGCAGCCGGGCGGCCGTCGCCAGGCCCATGTTGGCGATGTCCCGGTCGCGCAGGTTGATCTCGGCGGGCGAGCCCGCGCCCTCGCACACCACCACGTCGTACCGGCGGCGCAGGTCCGCCAGGCACTCCAGGGCGCGCTCCAGCAGGACGGGCTTGCGCTCGCGGTAGTCCAGCGCGCCCACCTCGGCGACCGGTCTGCCGAGCAGCACCACCTGGCTGCGGCCGTCCGCGCCGGGCTTGAGCAGCACCGGGTTCATCGCCGCCTCCGGCTCCACCCGGGCGGCCTGGGCCTGCATCGCCTGGGCCCGGCCGATCTCGGCGCCGTCGGCCGTCACGAACGAGTTCAGCGACATGTTCTGCGCCTTGAACGGCGCCACCCGGACGCCCCGGCGGGCCAGCCACCGGCAGATGCCCGCCGTGACGACGCTCTTGCCCGCGTCCGAGGTCGTCCCCGCGACCAGCAGCGCGTTGGTCATGCCCTTCCCCTCCTCAGCAGCGATCGCAGCAGGACGTGCCCCGCGACCGTCGTACCCAGCGCCAGCGCGCCCACCCGCCGCGACAGCGCGCAGGCCCGCTCGATGTCGTCCACCGTCACCGGCCGCAGCTCCGCGCCCAGCACCGGCCGGTGCTCGACGCGCTCGCCGTACTGCAGCGTGCCGCCCAGCCGCACGCCCACGGCGCCCGCGAACGCCGACTCGGCCTGCCCCGCGTTCGGGCTCGGATGCGCCGAACCGTCCCGCCGCCACACCCGCCAGGCCGTCCGCGGCTGCGGCGCGGCGGCCACCGTCAGCAGCGCCGTCAGCCGGGCGCCCGGCCAGCCCGCCACGTCGTCCAGCCGGGCCGAGGCCCAGCCGAACCGGGCGTGGCGCGGCGAGCGGTGACCCACCATCGCGTCCAGCGTGTTGACGGCGCGGAAGGCCAGCAGACCGGGCGTGCCGGCGAGGGCGCCCCAGGCCAGCGCGTTCACGACGGCGTCCGCGGTGTTCTCGGCCACCGACTCCACGACGGCGCGGGCGATCTGCTGCCCGTCCAGCGCGCTCGGGTCGCGCCCGCACAGGTGCGGCAGCCGCTCCCGGGCGGCGGGCAGGTCGCCCGCGGCCAGCGCCCGGCCGATCGTGCGCGCCTCCCGGGTCAGCGAGGTGCCGCCGAGCACCGTCCAGGTCGCGGCGGCGGCCAGCGCGGCCCGCCCCAGCGGCCGGCGGCCGGCCGTCCGCTCCAGCGCCACCGCGCCCGCCGCGACGGCGCCCACGCAGAGCGCCGTGTACGCGGCCCCGGTGGCCCGGTCGTCGCGCCACATCCGGCGCTCCAGGCGGGTCGCCGCACCGCCGAAGACGGCCACCGGGTGGCCGCGGCGCGGATCGGCGTAGCGGGCGTCCGCCAGGTAGCCCGCGACGGCGCCGACCGCGAAGGCGGCGGCGCGGGTCAGCGGGCGCACGACGGAGGGGGACAGGGGAGGGCTCGGCGGGTCGGGGCAGCCTGCATCGCGTGCGAGTCCTCACTCAGGGTCCGCGCCCTGGATCGACGTACCGGGGGCGAGAGTCTCCTGGCTTCCGGGTCGAACGCACCCCCGGAGCCTTCCAGCAGCACGTCAGCGAAGACTGACGGTCCGCCGTGGCGTCGTTCCGGCCGTGCTCCCCGGTGACAGTGGCGGGACCGCGCCGGACTCGCACCGGCTTCCTCTGCATGCCTCCGTTTGGCCCTGGGATCCCATCACGCGGCCGAACCGGGAGTCAACCGAGGTCACGGAGGGGTTGGTCACACGCGGGAGGCCCGGCGCGTGCCCCCGAACGCCCCCGTCACTACCTCCGAGTACTGCCGCCGCAGGGGCATGACATCCTGTGCGATCCTCCAGCGGTCCGCGCGCGCCCTCCCCGGCGCTTCGTGCGTTCGGCGGCTGGGGGCCCGTTCGTACCGGCCCTAGCGTTCGTTCACATGCGACGAAGACAGCCTCCGCCCGCCCTGCCCCCGGTGCCGTTCTCGCCCGCCGCGGCCCGCGCCCACCGCGCCGGGCTCGGCCTGACCCCCGAACAGGTCGCCGGCGGCATGGCCGCGCACGGCGTCCGGCTGCTGCCCACGCACGTCATCGCCTGGGAGAGCGGCGAGCTGCGCCCCACCGAGGAGGAGTTCATCGCCCTCGCCCGCGCCCTGTGGTGCCCGCCCGCGCAGCTCATGGGCACCCGCCCGGCCCGCCTGCGCGACCACCGCGTGGCCCGCGAACTGAGCCAGGACACCGCCGCCCGTCGCATCGGCGTCGCCCTGCGCGTCTACCAGGAGGCCGAACTCACCGGGACGTGGGACGGCGACGAGGAGCGGACGCACGCGCTCGCCCAGGTGCTCGGACTGCGGCTCACCGAACTCGTCGAGGTGACCGGCCGCGGCGCCGAGCTCGACCAGCGGCTGCGCAGGTGCGTGGACGGCCGCTGGCAGCCCCACCTGCGGGCGGTCGCGCGGCTCGTGCCGGTCCACGAGGACGACCTCGCGACCGTCCTGACGGCCCTGCACCAGGAGCACCAGGTGTCCTCCCCGCACTGGGGCGCCGCGACGCCCACCCTGCCCCCGCGCGACCGGCCCCTGGCCCCGCGCTTCTGGGAACTCCTCGGCCGCCTCCACACGGAGATCCCGGTCTGACCCCACCTCCACCCCGTCCCCGGCTCCCGCGTCCCTCGTACAGCCCATCCCACTGGCCCCCGCTCCCACCCGCCAGTGAACTTGTCCCCAGCAGACTCACAGAGCGGGGAGCGATATGCGTTGGGGAACCGCAGCCGCCGTGGCGGCAGCCGCCGTCGGCACCGGGGTCGCCGTGCTGGTCGTCGGCCGGCGGGCGTCCGAGCGGCTCGTGCGGCCGGAGACCGTCGTGCTCGAGTCCGGCCCCGTCCTGGTGCAGAGCCTCGCCGCCGGCCGGATCACCTTCAACCGGACGCCCGCGGCCCTCCACCCCGGCCGCTGGGCGCTGGAGTGGGACGGCGACGGCCACGCCGTCGTCGACGACATCCTGCACAGCGACGAACAGGGCGTCACCCGCCGCCTGGTCCGCGCCGACCGGGGCACCCTGACGCCCGGCACCGAGGTCCGCTTCACCCCGCGCGTGCACCTCGGCGACCCGACGACCTCCCTCGGCCTCCCGTTCACCGAGACCGCCGTCGCCGGCGAGCTGGGCGCGATGCCCGCCTGGCGCCTGGACGGCAAGCGCGGCACCTGGGTGGTCCTCGTGCACGGCCCCGGCGCCGACCGCGCCCAGACGCTCCCCGTGCTGCCCGTCCTCCAGCGCCTGGCGCTGCCCGCCCTCGCCGTCACCTACCGCGGCGACCAGGGCGCCCCCGCCTCGCCGGACGGGCTCGGCCACTTCGGCGAGACCGAGTGGCGCGACGTGGAGTCGGCCGTGCGGCTCGCCCTCGACAGCGGCGCCGGCCGGGTGATCCTCTACGGCTGGTCGGTGGGCGCCACGATGTGCCTGCACGCCGCGGCCCGTTCGGCCTGGGCGGGGGCGATCGCCGGGATCGTCCTGGACTCGCCGGTGCTCGACCTGCCCGCCACCGCCCGCCGCGACGCGGTCCGGGCCGGCTACTCCAGGCCGGTCGCCGAGCTCGGCGCGCTGGCCGCGGAGGGCCGCACCGGGGTCGACCTGGCCGACTTCGCGCGCCTCGCCGAGGGGGCCGACCTGCGCGTGCCGACCCTCGTCCTGCACAGCCCGGACGACCCGATCGCGCCGTTCCGCGCCGCCCGGCACCTCGCCACGGCCCGTCCCGACGTCGTCAGCCTCCGGGCCTTCCCGGGCGCGGACCACACCGCCCTCTGGAACTCCGACCCCGCGCACTACTCGGAACTCCTCCGGCGCTGGCTCACCCCCCTCCTCTGATCCGGACCGGCTGCCGTTAATCCGGGGCATTCCGGCCGGTCATTCCCCGGTCCGGCCCCCGCTTCCTCCGTTCTTGCAATTCCCCCCACCCGTCATCGCGCGCCACCCGGGCACCGGAAGCCGATTCCGCCGGAACGGGAAGTCGGCGCGGTCGATTTCCGCCACCGGTCCCGCCCTCGCCGACCTGGCCGATCCGCATCCACCCGGAGCACTCCCGGCGGGCGTGCCCGGTGCGCGCATTCCCGCCTCCATCCGTCGGCGACACCGCGAGAGTCGGCCATTCACCCCTCGCCGCAGCCCTTTCCGTATCCGTTCGAACACCCCCCGTGACCACCGCAAACGGGCCTGGCATGAGCCCGCCACACGATTCCGGCCAGGCGGTTTGCCGCTGTTGCCCGATCTTGCGGAGGTGCTGCCACAACCCGCCCGCCCGTACAACCAACCGGATGTGACAGAAGGCCGGTACAAGGGGAAGACTGCTCGACGTGACGTCTCGGAACCCGCGCGACCGTGATGCCCCGCTCCCACCGACGATCGGTACCGGTGCGACGGTGACCCGCCTCCCCGGTACGGCCCACCGGCCCGTCGGGGCCAGGCCGGGCGGGGGCGGCGTACCCCGCCGACGAGGCCCCGCACCCGCCCCAGGCCGCGGCCGGGTCCCCGTGCCGGACGGCTTCCCCGCCCCCGCCGAGCTGGCTCCGCTGGCCCGCCGGATGCTGGTGGACGCCGTCCGGATCGCCCGCTGGGCGGGGGAGCTCGGCGAGGTCGACAAGCGGGGCGAACTGCTCCCCGAGGACGCCCGCGCGGCGGGCCGCGCACTGGCCATGACGGTCGGCGCCGCGGCCAAGGCCTGGGGCCAGGCGCTGCTGGTCGGCCTGGTCGAGGCCCGCGACGGCGGCGCCGGGCCGGGCTGGCGGCTGCACGCCTGGGAGCACGACGACGAGGCCGTGGTGCGCGGCTGGTCCGCGCTGTTCGACGCCTGGACGCTGCTCGCGCCGGTCCCGCCGGCCGCCCTGCGCGGCGTCTTCACGGTGCTGGCCGGCCAGGCCGTGGACCAGGCCCCGCAGCTGCTCTCCTTCCTGCACCTGGTGGCCGGCCCGGTCGCCGACAGCGAGCTCCTGGAGCTGCTGCGCCGCGGCCTGGACGAGCGCCGGGTCGGCGGCAGCGGGGGCGTGGGCCTGTCGCCCGTGCCGCACGCCGCCTCCGCCGTGTCGGCGGTCCGCGGCACCTGCCGCGAGCCGCAGATCGACACCCCGGCCGCGCCGGCGGACGTCGCCGCCGTCCTGGACTGGATGCTGGACGGCCTCGCGGCCGTCGGCGCCGTGGTGCGCCGGAACGACGCCGCCGAGCTGTCGCCGCTCGGGCACTGGGCGGTGCGGGCGAAGCTGGAGGAGATCTGCACGGTCGCCCAGACCGCGGCCGGCCACATCGAGCAGAGCGCCTACGAGCTGCTGAACGCCTGCGCCGACTACTCGCCGGGCCCGGCCCGGGCCGAGTACCGCGCCTGGGTGGCGGCCCGCCCGGCGGACCGCGCCGTGGCGGAGCTGCTGGACGCCGCCCAGGGCGACGACGCGCTCGTGCGCGGCCTGGCCTTCGAGGCGCTGCGGGTGGCCGGGGGCACGGCCGAGCAGGCGGTGCGCGCGGCCGTGGACGAGCCGGTGCTGCGCCCGTACGCGCTGCTGTGGCTCGCTGAGCAGTCGGACGAGGGCGTGTCCCCGGCCGACGTGCTGGGCGCCGAGGACGCGGCCTGGCTCTGGGTGGACACGGCGGCCGCGGTGCTGGACCACGGCGAGACCGAGCTGCTGGTCGGCCACGTGGAGGGCGCCTCGGCGGGCGACCCGGTGCGGCTGTTCGCCCGGGCCCGGCAGTCGGGGCACCCGCGGGCGGCCTCGGTGCTGACGGCGGTGTCGGGCGTGCACCCGGACCCGGGCGTGGCCCGGGCGGCCCGTCGCTCGGCGTTCAGCGTCCACACCGGCGGGGCGTGAGCGCCCGGAAGCGCGTATGACGAAGGGGGGCGGGGGCGCGGGGGGGTGCGGGGGCCCGGGGACAAGGGCCGCGGCCCCCGGGGGGGGGGCCCGACGCCCCGGCCGGCCCCCGGCGCGGGG
>NZ_JBHWGD010000048.1:0-33292 GCF_042733235.1 Kitasatospora sp. NPDC059722 | reverse complement strand
GCGTGCGCGCCGCGCCGCCCCTCCCGCGCCGCGCCGCCGCCCGCCGCCCCCGCCCCCCCCCACTCTAATGCTCGGTTTTCGGGCGGGGGCGCACCCCCCGCCCCGCGACTCCGCCCGCCGGGCGCGGACGTCGCCGACCTTCTGGCCGACCTTGCGCCGGATGACCAGCAGCGGCGCCATGGCCGCGAGCGCGATCTGGGCGAAGGCGCCGACGTGCAGGAGCAGGTCGCCGCCCGGCAGGCCGGTGGCCCACGCGGCCAGGCAGCCGATGGAGACCACGATCCAGCACAGCGTGGCGGTGGCCAGCAGGCCCTGCGGCTTCGGGTACTCGATCCGGCTGACCATCAGGTACGCGGCGCCGAAGATGGCGACCAGACCGGGCAGGAACGGCGGGTCGAGCAGCACGATCGCGATGACCGTCATGGCGCCCATCGGGCAGGGCATGCCCTGGAACACCCCGGGCCGCATCTTCACGGCCGAGAAGCGGGCCAGCCGCAGGACCACCGCGAGCAGCACCGTCAGCGCGATCAGCGCGGACAGCGGCCGGTTGGAGCCCTGCGAGACCATGCCCCAGACCGCGACGAAGTAGGCCGGCGCGATGCCGAAGCTGATCAGGTCGGCCAGGTTGTCGAGTTCGGCGCCCAGGGCGGAGGAGCGCAGCTTGCGCGCCACCAGGCCGTCGAAGAGGTCGCACATCGAGCCGATCAGCAGCAGCGTCACCGCGGTGGCGGCGCTGTGCCGGTCCGGAGCGACGTCCGGGTTGGTGATGTGCGGGATCAGGACCCCGGTGGTGATCGAGTAGATCGCCAGGAAGCCGCAGACGGCGTTCCCCAGGGTCAGGAAGTCGGCGGTGGACAGGTGCTGCGGCGAGCGCGGCGCGCGGAGCTCGCGGTCGCGTGCCCAGCGGCGACGGCGTAGCGCCGTCTCCTCGTCGTCCAGGCCGACGATGGTCTCAGGATCAGTCACGGTCAAGGCGTGTCACCCCGGCTGTGGTCTTCTGGCCGACCTCGACGCCGACCTCGACGCCGGCCGGCAGGTAGGTGTCGACCCGGGACCCGAACCGGATCAGGCCGATCCGGTCGCCCTGGGCGACCTTGGTGCCGGCGTCGACGTAGGGCACGATGCGGCGGGCCACGGCCCCCGCGATCTGCACCATCTCGATGTCGCCGAGCTCGGTGTCGAAGTGCCAGACGACCCGCTCGTTCTGGTCGCTGTCCTTGTTGAACGCGGGCACGAACCCGCCCGCGACGTGCTCGACCGACGTCACCGTGCCGGGCAGCGGCGCGCGGTTGACGTGGACGTTGAGCGGGCTCATGAAGATGGCGACCCGGGTGCGGCCGTCCGGCCAGGCGTCGATGCTCTGCACCACGCCGTCGGCGGGGGAGATCACTCTGCCCGTGCCGATCTCACGCTCGGGGTCGCGGAAGAACCACAGCATGCCCGCGCCGAGCGCGCAGGCGGGTACCGCCGCCAGGGCCCACTTGCCGCTGCGCCGGGTGAGGGCGGTGGTCACGGCGGCCGTGGCGAGGGTGGGGACGAACCAGGGGGTGGCTCCGCGCGCGATGGTCACGCGGGGTCGCCGACCGGCCGTCGTGGCTGCGAGGGCATCGCGGTCCGTGACGGAGGTGTGAGGGGACGGGCTGATGGGCATCGAAGACCTTTGTCGCGGGGGATCATGGCCGCTGGACGGGGGCCACCGCGGGATCGGGTAAGAGAGGGACGGCTGCTGTCCCGGTGGATGCTATCGGGAGCACACGGTGGGTGGGCAACCCGCCTGCTCGTTCCGCAGGCGCGAGGTCACGCCTACTCATACGACCGTAGCTCGGCCCCGTCCGGTTCCCAAGGGCCCGGACGGGCCTGGTGACTCTTGTCTCAGCGGGTGCGCCGGGGGAACGCCGCGTCCGCGCCATCCGCTCCCGGACGCCCCGGGACGGCGCCGCGACGGCGTGCGGAAGCGGCCGCGGGGCGCGTAGCTGCAGCTCTACGCCCTGCGGCCGCTTCCGGGGCCGTGCCGGACCCCAGGCGGACCAGGCCGGGGCCGTCGTGGCACGGCGGGATGCCGGGACGGGCCCGCACGCCCGTCGGCCGGCTGTTCCGGGGGCCACCCGTCGAGCCGGGGTGGCCCGGAGGTCACTCGGCGATCCGGTACTCCTCCAGGAGCCGGCGTCCGACGATCATCTTCTGGATCTCCGCAGTTCCTTCACCGATGAGCAGCATCGGGGCCTCGCGGTAAAGGCGCTCGATCTCGTACTCCTTGGAGAAGCCGTAGCCGCCGTGGATGCGGAAGGCGTCCTCGACGACCTCCTTGCAGTACTCGGAGGCGAGGTACTTGGCCATGCCGGCTTCGAGGTCGTTGCGCTCGCCGCTGTCCTTCTTGCGGGCGGCCATGACCATCATCTGGTGGGCGGCCTCGACCTTGGTGGCCATCTCGGCGAGCTTGAACTGGATCGCCTGGTGCTCGGCGATCTTCTTGCCGAAGGTGGAGCGCTGCTGGGCGTAGGAGATGCCGAGCTCGAAGGCGCGGCGGGCGACCCCGCAGCCGCGGGCGGCGACGTTGACGCGGCCGACCTCGACGCCGTCCATCATCTGGTAGAAGCCGCGGCCGGGGACGCCGCCGAGGATCCGGTCGGCCGGGATCCGGACGTCCTGGAGGACCAGCTCGGTCGTGTCGACGCCCTTGTAGCCCATCTTCTCGATCTTCCCGGGCACGGTGAGGCCGGGGACGGTCGGGTTCGGGCCGAATCCGGCCGTCTTCTCGATCAGGAAGGTGGTCATGTTCTTGTACGGGCTGCTGCCGCCCTCGTCGGTCTTGCAGAGGACCGCGACGAGGGTGGAGGTGCCGCCGTTGGTGAGCCACATCTTCTGGCCGTTGAGGACGTAGAAGTCGCCGTCCTTGACGCCCTTGGTGGAGATGGCCGAGACGTCGGAGCCGAGGCCGGGCTCGGACATCGAGAACGCGCCGCGGATCTCGCCGGCCGCCATCTTCGGCAGGAAGTAGTCCTTCTGCTCCTGCGTGCCGTGGGCGTTGATCATGTGCGCCACGATGAAGTGCGTGTTGACGATGCCGGAGACGGACATCCAGCCGCGGGCGATCTCCTCCACCACGAGGGCGTAGGTGAGCAGCGACTCGCCGAGGCCGCCGTACTCCTCGGGGATGGTGAGGCCGAAGAGGCCGAGCTGCTTCATCCCCTCGACGATGGCGGTCGGGTACTCGTCCTTGTGCTCCAGCTCGGTCGCGACCGGAATGATCTCCTTGTCGACGAAATCCCGCACGGTGGCGAGGATGTCCCGCTGGATCTCGGTGAGGCCGTCGGTCTGTGCGAGGCGTCCCATCGTGCGGCTCCGATTTGTCGTGAAAAGTCGGGGGGGGGGGATTGCCGGGGGCCCTGCCGGCGTGGCTGCGGCAGCAGGGCCCCCGTTCCGGGTGGGGGTCGGCCGATGACGGCGGCCTGCCCCTCCGGGGCATTGGGAGGGGAAAAGCGGTTCAGGAAAGAGGGGTGGGACGGCCGGGCTGCTCGCCGCCGCGCTCCTTGATGTACGTCTCGGTCGGCACCATCACCTTGCGGCGGAAGATGCAGACGACCGTGCCGTCCTGCTTGTACCCCTTGGTCTCGACGTAGACGATGCCCCGGTCGTCCTTGGACTTGGAGGGCCACTTGTCGAGGACGGTGGTCTCGCCGTAGATCGTGTCGCCGTGGAAGGTCGGCGCGACGTGCCGCAGCGACTCGATCTCCAGGTTGGCGATCGCCTTGCCCGAGACGTCCGGGACGGACATGCCGAGCAGCAGCGAGTAGATGTAGTTGCCCACGACGACGTTCTTCCCGAAGTCGGTCGTCTTCTCCGCGTAGTTGGTGTCCATGTGGAGCGGGTGGTGGTTCATGGTGAGCAGACAGAACAGGTGGTCGTCGTACTCGGTGACGGTCTTCCCGGGCCAGTGCTTGTAGACCGCGCCGACCTCGAACTCCTCGTAGGTGCGTCCGAACTGCATGGTGCTACGCCTCCGGGATCTCGAACTTGGTGGTGCGCTCCATGCCGGCGGCCCGGCCCTTGCCGGAGATGACCAGGGCCATCTTGCGGCTGGCCTCGTCGATCATCTCGTCGCCGAGCATCGCCGAGCCCTTGGCGCCGCCCGCCGCGGAGGTGCAGTAGTCGTAGGCGTCGAGGATCAGCTCGGCGTGGTCGTAGTCCTCCTGCGAGGGCGAGTAGATCTCGTTCGCGGCGGCGACCTGGTCGGGGTGCAGCACCCACTTGCCGTCGAAGCCGAGGGCGGCGGAGCGCCCGGCGACCTCGCGGTAGCCCTCCTGGTTGCGGATCTGCAGGTACGGGCCGTCGATCGCCTGGAGGTCGTTGGCGCGGGCGGCCATCAGGATGCGCATCAGGATGTAGTGGTAGGCGTCGGCGTTGTAGCCGGAGGGCTGCTCGCCGACCACCAGGGACTTCATGTTGATCGAGGCCATGAAGTCGGCGGGGCCGAAGATGATGGTCTCCAGCCGGGGCGAGGCCTCGGCGATGGCGTCGACGTTGATCAGGCCCTTGGCGTTCTCGATCTGCGCTTCGATGCCGATCTTCCCGACCTCGAAGCCCATGGTCTTCTCGATCTGGGTGAGGAGGAGGTCGAGCGCCTTGACCTGCTCGGCGTCCTGGACCTTCGGCAGCATGATGCAGTCGAGGTTGGGGCCGGCGCCCTCGACGACGGTGATCACGTCGCGGTAGGTCCAGTGGGTGGTCCAGTCGTTGACGCGCACGACGCGGGTCTTGCCGCCCCAGTCGCCGTTGTTGAGGGCGTCGACGATGGTGTGGCGGGCGCTCTCCTTGACCAGCGGGGCGCAGGCGTCCTCCAGGTCGAGGAAGACCTGGTCGGCGGGCAGGCCCTGGGCCTTCTCCAGGAAGCGCGGGTTGCTGCCGGGCACGGCGAGGCAGGAGCGGCGCGGGCGCAGGCGGTTGACAGTGGTCATGAGGGTGGTTCTGTTCCTTCCCAGTGGTCAGCTGGTCAGCTGGTCAGTTCGTGGCCGGGGTCGGTGCGGGCGTCCACGGCTGGAGCTTGTTGGCCAGCCGGATCTCGTCCACGATCCGGCCGATGATGGTCGTGATGCCGAAGTCCTTCGGGGTGAACACGGCGGCGACGCCGGCGGCCTTGAGGGCCTCGCCGTCCGCTGCCGGGATGATGCCACCCACGATCACCGGGACATCCTCCACCCCGGCCCGCCGCAGGCGCTGCAGCACGTCGGGCACGAGCTCGGAGTGCGCGCCGGAGAGGATCGACAGGCCCACGCAGTGGACGTCCTCCGCGACGGCCGCGGAGACGATCTGCTCCGGCGTGAGCCGGATGCCCTGGTAGACCACCTCGAACCCGGCGTCGCGGGCCCGGACGGCGATCTGCTCGGCGCCGTTGGAGTGCCCGTCCAGGCCGGGCTTGCCGACCAGCAGGCGCAGCTTGCCGGCGCCCAGCTCCTCGGCGGTGGCGGCCACGGCGGCGCGCACGGCGGCCAGTTCGCCGCCGGGCTCGGCCGCGACCGCGACCGGGGCGCCGCCGACGCCGGTGGGGGCGCGGTACTCGCCGAAGACCTCGCGCAGGGCGAAGGACCACTCCCCGGTGGTGACGCCGGCCCGGGCGCAGGCGAGCGTGGCCGGCATCAGGTTGGCGTCGGTGGCGGCGACGGCCTTGAGCTCCGCCAGCGCCTCCTGGGCGGCGGCCTCGTCGCGCTGTCCGCGCCAGGCCTCCAGGGCGGCGAGGACGGACTGCTCGGAGGCCGGGTCGACGACCATGATCGCGGTGTCGAGGTCGGCCGTGAGCGGGCTCTCCTCGGTGGTGTCGAAGCAGTTGACGCCGACGATCTTGTCCTCGCCGGACTCGATCCGGGCCCGCCGGGCGGCGTGCGAGGAGACCAGGTTGGACTTCAGGTAGCCGGATTCGACGGCCGGGATCACCCCGCCCATCTCCAGCACCTTGGCGATCTCCGCCTCGGCGCCGGCCAGCAGGTCGGCCGTCTTGGCCTCGATGACCTCGGAGCCGTTGAAGATGTCCCCGTACTCCAGCAGGTCGGACTCGTAGGCGAGCACCTGCTGGATCCGCAGCGACCACTGCTGGTCCCACGGCCGGGGCAGGCCCAGCGCCTCGTTCCAGGCCGGGAGCTGGACGGCCCGGGCGCGGGCGTCCTTGGAGAGCGTGACGGCGAGCATCTCCAGCACGATCCGCTGGACGTTGTTCTCCGGCTGCGCCTCGGTCAGGCCCAGCGAGTTGACCTGCACGCCGTAGCGGAACCGGCGCTGCTTGGGGTCCTCGACGCCGTAGCGCTCGCGCGTGACCTTCTCCCACAGCCGGGCGAAGGCGCGCATCTTGCACATCTCCTCGACGAAGCGCACGCCGGCGTTCACGAAGAAGGAGATCCGCGCGACCACGTCGCCCATGCGCTCGGCCGGCACCTGCCCGGAGTCGCGCACCGCGTCGAGCACCGAGATGGCGGTGCACATCGCGTAGGCGATCTCCTGGACGGGCGTGGCCCCGGCCTCCTGCAGGTGGTAGCTGCAGATGTTGATCGGGTTCCACTTGGGGATGTTGCCGACCGTGTAGGCGATCATGTCGGTGATCAGGCGCACCGACGGGCCGGGCGGGAAGACGTGCGTCCCGCGCGACAGGTACTCCTTGACGATGTCGTTCTGGGTGGTGCCGGTGAGCTTGGCGACGTCGGCGCCCTGCTCCTCGGCGACCACCTGGTAGAGCGCCAGCAGCCACATCGCGGTGGCGTTGATCGTCATCGAGGTGTTGGTCTGTTCGAGCGGGATGCCGTCGAACAGGGTGCGCATGTCGCCGACGTGGCCCACCGGCACGCCGACCCGGCCGACCTCGCCGCGGGCGAGGATGTGGTCGGAGTCGTAGCCGGTCTGGGTCGGCAGGTCGAAGGCGACGGAGAGGCCGGTCTGGCCCTTCGCCAGGTTCCGCCGGTAGAGCGCGTTGGAGTCGCTCGCGGTGGAGTGTCCGGCGTAGGTGCGCATCAGCCAGGGCCGGTCGCGCTTCTGCGGCTCGGTCATCGGATCGGCCTCAGACGTTTCGGAAGCGGTTGATCGCGTCGAGGTGCGTGGCGCGGAACTCCGCGTCGCGCACGCCCAGGCCCTCCTCGGGGGCCAGGCACAGCACGCCGACCTTGCCCTGGTGCTTGTTGTGGTGCACGTCGAGGGAGGCCTGGCCGGTCTCCTCCAGGGAGTAGACCTTCGACAGGGTCGGGTGGATCTTGCCCTTGGCGACCAGGCGGTTGGCCTCGTAGGCCTCGCGGTAGTTGGCGAAGTGCGAGCCGACGATCCGCTTGAGCGACATCCACAGGTAGCGGTTGTCGTACTGGTGCATGTAGCCGGAGGTGGAGGCGCAGGTGACGATGGTGCCGCCCTTGCGGGTGACGTACACCGAGGCGCCGAAGGTCTCCCGGCCCGGGTGCTCGAAGACGATGTCGACGTCCTCGCCGCCGGTGAACTCGCGGATCTTCGAGCCCAGGCGCTTCCACTCGCGCGGGTCCTGGTTCTGCTCGTCCTTCCAGAACCGGTAGCCCTCCGCCGAGCGGTCGATGATCGCCTCGGCGCCCATGGCGCGGCAGATCTCGGCCTTCTGCGGGCTGGAGACCACGCAGATCGGGGTGGCGCCGCCGGCCAGCGCGTACTGGGTGGCGTACGAGCCGAGGCCGCCGCTGGCGCCCCAGATCAGCACGTTGTCGCCCTGCTTCATGCCGGCGCCGTTGCGCGAGACCAGCTGGCGGTAGGCGGTGGAGTTGACCAGACCGGGGGAGGCGGCCTCCTCCCAGGTGAGGTGCTTGGGCTTGGGCAGCAGCTGGTTGGTCTTCACCAGGGCCAGCTGGGCCAGGCCGCCGAAGTTGGTCTCGAAGCCCCAGATGCGCTGCTCCGGGTCCATCATCGTGTCGTTGTGGCCGTCCGGGGACTCCAGCTCGACCGAGAGGCAGTGGGCGACGACCTCGTCGCCGGGCTTCCAGGCGTTGACGCCGGCACCGGTGCGCAGGACGACACCGGCCAGGTCGGAGCCGAGGACGTGGTACGGCAGGTCGTGGCGCTTGGTGAGCGGCGACAGCCGGCCGTAGCGCTCCAGGAAGCCGAAGGTGGAGACCGGCTCGAAGATCGAGCTCCACACGGTGTTGTAGTTGACCGCGCTGGCCATGACGGCGACGAGGGCCTCGCCCGGGCCCAGTTCGGGCAGGGCGACGTCGTCGAGGTGGAGGGACTTGCGGGGGTCCTTGTCGCGGCTGTCGAGGCCGGCGAACATCTGCTCCTCGTCCTTGTGGAGCGTGACCGCCCGGTAGGACTCGGGGAGCTGGATCGCTGCGAAGTCCTCCGCCGTGGCGTCGTTGCTGAGGATCGCGTCGAGGATTTGCTGCATGGCTCTGCCTCCGGAGGCGTACCTGTGTGAGGGCGCACAGGGCGTCTGGGGAAGGCCGGGAGCGGACACCGGCTTCGCTGTGGTGGGTGGTGGGCGGGGTCAGGCTGGTCGGCCCGGCCGTGGGCCGGGTGGTACTCGCTCTGCTCCCGGGGTGTGGGAACACCGGACGACGGCGCGCCGAGGTGGGGAGCCGCGGCGCCGCGACTGGTGAGTAACAACGTAGTGGCACCCTGTGCCAGCCGTAAAGACACCGGGTGTCAGGAATTTGCCCGACTTCCGGCGGCTGTCATGGACACTCGAACGGGGACGAAAAGGGCCCGCCGCCGATTCCTCGGCGCGGGCCCTTTTTGACCTTCGTTTCCTCCGTGACCTGCGGAAATGCTCCCGTCAGATGTGCCCGGAGTCGCTCAGCGCGGCCCGGATGCTGTCCACCACGACGTCCAGCGGAGCGTCCGTCCGGGCGACTGTGATGAGTACCTCACCTCCGGGGCTGGCACTCAGTGCGCTCTCGGCGAGCACCTCCCCGGGTGCCCCACTGGCACCGGGTGCCACCAGGGACCCGCGGCGCCTGGCACCGGGCGCGCTGGACGCCCAGAAGGTCCGCCGGATCACCTCGAAGGAGTGGTCCAGCTGCGCCTCCACGTCACCCCGGCCGCCGGCCCGCAGCCAGCGCCGCAGCACGTGGTTGTGCGCCGCGACCACGGCCGCCGCCGACACCTCGGCCAGCATCGAGTCGTCCTCGCCGCCGCGCTGCCAGCCCGAAGGGATGTCCTCGCCGGTGTCGAAGCGGCCCAGCAGGTACCGGGTGAACAGCCGCTCGTACCGGGCCACCACGGCGATCTCCCGCTCGCGCAGCGCCGGCACCTGGCGGATCAGCTGGTACCGCGCGACCGACACCCCCGGGGTGGAGGCGTACATCCGCAGCACCTCCTTGATGCCCCGGCAGACCACGTCGAGCGGGTGCTCCTCGGGCTCGGCGCTGGCCAGCAGGTCCGCGACCCGGACGAGCGTGTCGTCGTGGTCCGGGAAGATCGCCTCCTCCTTCGACCGGAAGTACCGGAAGAAGGTGCGCCGGGCGACCCCGGCCGCCGCCGCGATCTGGTCGACGGTGGTCTCCTCGTAGCCCTGCGAGGCGAACAGGTCCATCGCGGCCGTGGCCAGGTCCTGGCGCATCTGCAGGCGCTGCGCCGCGGCCCGGCGGCTGCCCGGGCCGGCGTCCGGGCCGGTGCCCCCGGCCGACGTGGCCGGCCGGTCGGCGGCGCGCGGTGCGGCGGACTGCTGCGGGGTGGCTGACTGAACCCGATCCATGTCCGGAACGCTACACGGCCCCGGCTGCGCCCCGGCGGCCCTTCCCCGGCGGACCGGCGAGACCGGGCCGGTCACGGCCGGGCGCGGCCAGCGGGCCGACACCGTCCCGGGGTTCCAGGCCGAGCGCGGCTGCCCGGCCGTCGGCGCGCTCCCGGCCGGCGCCGCCCCGCGGGGAGCGGCGCCGCCGGGCTGCGGCACGGTCACCGGCGCGCGTGGTCGCGGAACCCGCGGCCGGTCTTGCGGCCCAGGCAGCCCGCCGCCACCAGGTGCTCCAGCAGCGGCGCGGCGGCCAGGCCCGGCTCGCGGAACTCCTGGTGCAGCACCTGCTCGATGGTCAGCGAGACGTCCAGACCGACCACGTCCAGCAGCTCGAACGGGCCCATCGGGTAGCCGCAGCCGAGCTTCATCGCGGTGTCGATGTCGTCCACCGTCGCGTAGTGCTCCTGGAGCATCCGCACCGCGTCGTTCAGGTAGGGGAAGAGCAGCGCGTTGACGATGAAGCCGGCCCGGTCCCCGCACTCCACCGGGTGCTTGCGCACCTTGGCGCACAGGTCCAGGACGGTCGCGGTGACGTCCGGCGCGGTCAGCACGGTGGAGACCACCTCGACCAGCTTCATCGCCGGCGCCGGGTTGAAGAAGTGCATGCCGACGACGTCCTGCGGCCGCGAGGTGGCGGTCGCGCAGCTGATCACCGGCAGCGAGGAGGTGGTGGTGGCGAGCACCGCGCCCGGCCGGACGATCTTGTCCAGGGCCGCGAACAGCTCCCGCTTGACCGCCAGGTCCTCGGCCACCGCCTCGACCACCAGGTCGACCTCGGCCAGCTCCGCGTACTGCCCGACCGGCGTCACCAGGGCCAGCGCCGCGTCCCGCTGCTCGGCGCCCATCCGGCCCTTCGCCACCGAGCGCTCCAGCGACTTCGCCAGCTGCGCCTTGGCCCGGTCCGCCTTCTCCTGGCTGCGCGCGGCCAGCAGCACGGCGTACCCGGACTTGGCGAACACCTCGGCGATGCCGGTCGCCATCGTGCCCGAGCCGCACACGCCGACCGTCCGCACCTCGCGGCCCGCCACCTTCGGCCGCGCCGGGCCGGTGGCCGCGTCCACGGCCTTGGAGGAGCCCGGCGCCTCGTAGGTGTAGAAGCCCCGGCCGGACTTGCGGCCCAGCAGACCGGCCGACACCAGCTGGCCGAGGATCGGCGCGGGCGCGTGCAGGCGGTCCCTGGACTGCTCGTACATCGCCTCCAGGACGGTCCGCGCGGTGTCCACGCCGATCAGGTCGAGCAGTGCCAGCGGGCCCATCGGCAGGCCGCAGCCGAGCCGCATCGCGGCGTCGATGTCCTCGCGCGAGGCGTACTTGGACTCGTACATCGCGGCGGCCTGGTTCAGGTACGCGAACAGCAGGCCGTTCACCACGAAACCGGCCCGGTCGCCGGCCGCGACCGGCTCCTTGCCGAGGTCCCGGGCGAACCCGGCGGCGTCCTCGGCGACCTGCGGGGCGGTCAGCACCGTGCGGACCACCTCGACCAGCTTCATGGTGTGGACCGGGTTGAAGAAGTGCAGGCCGAGCACCCGGTCCGGGCGGGCGGTCGCGGCGGCGATCCGGGTCACCGACAGCGCGGTGGTGCCGGTGGCGAGCACCGTCTCCGGCGGGCAGATCCGGTCCAGCTCGGCGAAGACCTCACGCTTGAGCTCCAGCTGCTCGGGCACCTCCTCGATCACGAGGTCGGCGCCCGCGGCGGCGGAGAGTTCGTGGCCGACGGAGATCTGCGCGAGCAGGGCCGCGCGCTCCTCGGCGGTGATCCGCGCGCGCTCGACGGCGTGCGCGGTGGCCTCCTCGATCCGGGCCAGGGCCCGGGCGGCCGAGTCCTCGGTGGCCTCGATGCCGATCACCCGGCGGCCGCTCTTGGCGACCGCCACCGCGACGCCGGCACCCATCGTGCCGAGGCCGACCACGGCGACCGTGGGGAAGGGACGCTGCATGGTCCTGACTCCTAGTCATGAAGGGCCCGCGCGCGCTCCGGCGGACGTGCCGCCGCGCCCGTGCGTACGCAGGGGGCGGCAGCCCGCCGGAGGAGGGTCCGCGCGCGGGGGCTGGAGGGATGACGGGTGCGGCCCACCCGCGCGGCGGCCGGTCCGCTCCGGCCGAACTGCGGGTGTGCCGTCGTGCTCAGGCGCTCGGAGGTGAACGGAGCGGCGCTGACGCGAGGAGGGAAACCCGGCCCGCCGCGGTTCGCGGCACCGGCCGGTGAAGGACGCACGGCACCCGTCGGTGCGGCTCCCGAAGCCCGACGGCGGTGCGTGCGGCCACTGTAGCGAAGCTACTACCCAGTAGGAAGAGGGCGGACGGCGGCAAAACCACCCCACCCCGAACGGGTGAACGGGAGGACGCGCGTCCGTTCCAACCACCCGATCGAGGAGTTACGCGGACCCACCCGGAGGGGCAGCATGAAGGCATGACTGCTGACACCATCGCCGTCGCCGTGGACGCCCACGCCGCCGTCGAACTGCCCCCGCGCGCCGAGCGCGCCCGGCAGGCCGAGGCCGCCGCCGACCGGCTCCGCGCGGCCGGGGTCGAGGCGGTCGCCGTCACCTGGGTGGACAACGCCGGCATCACCCGGGTCAAGGCCGTGCCGCTCGGCGGCCTCGTGCACGCCGCCCAGTGGGGCGTCGGCGCCGCCCCCTGCTTCGACGTGTTCCTCGCCGACGACGCCATCACGACCAGCCCGATCATCGGCGGCCCCACCGGGGACCTGCGCCTGTACCCCGACCTCGGCCGGGTCGTCCCGCTCGCCGCCCAGCCCGGCTGGGCCTGGGCCCCGGGGGACCGGCACACCCAGGCCGGCACCCCGCACCCCGGCTGCCAGCGGCTGTTCGCCCGCCGGATGGAGGCCACGGCCGCCGCGCGCGGCATCGGCCTCAAGGCCGGCATCGAGGTCGAGTGGGTGGCCGCCCTCGCCGGCGCCCCGGCGGACGAGCCGCAGTACCCCACCCACGGCCCCGCGTACGGGATGCACCGCCTCACCGACCTCTCCGACTACCTGCGGGACGTCCTGCGCGCCCTCGGCGAGCAGGGGCTCGACGTCCTGCAGATCCACCCCGAGTACGCGCCGGGCCAGTTCGAGGTCTCCGTCGCCCCCGAGGGCCCGGTCGCCGCCGCCGACACCGCGGTCCTGGTCCGGCACACCATCCGTGCCGTCTCCAACCGGCACGGCCTGCGGGTCTCCTTCGCACCCGTGGTCGAGGCCGGCACGGTCGGCAACGGCGGCCACCTCCACCTGAGCCTCTGGCGGGACGGCCGCAACCTCGGCCGCGGCGGCTCCGGCCCGCACGGCCTGACCGCCGAGGCCGAGGGCTTCCTGGCCGGCGTGCTCGCCGCGCTGCCCGAGCTGCTCGTGCTCGGCTGCTCCAGCCCCGCCGGGTACCTGCGGCTCGTGCCCTCGCACTGGGCCGGCGCCTACCAGTGCTGGGGCCTGGAGAACCGCGAGGCCGCGCTGCGCCTGGTCACCGGCTCGGCGGGGGAGCGCTCCGCCGCGGCCAACGCCGAGGTCAAGTGCTTCGACGCCAGCGCCAACCCCTACCTCGCGGTCGGCGCCGTGCTCGCCGCCGGACTCGCCGGCATGGAGCAGCGCCTCGCCCTGCCGCCGGAGTTCACCGGCGATCCGGCCGCCGCCGCGCCCGGCACGGTGCCCCGGCTGCCGGCCCGCCCGGCCGAGTCGATCGCCGCCTACGAGCGCTCGGCGGTGCTCCGCGAGGCCCTCGGCGAACCGCTCTACCAGGCGGTGCTCGCGGTCCGCCGGGCCGAGGCCGAGCAGTACGCCGATACCACTCCCGAACGCATGGTGGCCGCCACCCGCTGGCGGTACTGACCGGTGCTCCTCGACGTCCCCGCGCTGGTCGACCACCACTGCCACAGCGTGGTGGCGGCCGACCTCCCGGACGACGCCCTGGCCGGGCTGCTCACCGAGTCGGACCGCCCGCCCGCGCCCGGCACCACGCCCTTCGACAGCGCCCTCGGCCTCGCCGTCCGGCGCTGGTGCCCGCCCGCGCTCGGCCTGCCCGCCCATGCGCCGGCCGACGAATACCTCGCCCGCAGAAGGGAGTTGGGTGCCGCCGAGGCCACCGGCCGACTGCTGGCCGCCGCCGCGCTCGACACCTGCCTGATCGACACCGGGCTCACCGCCGCCGCGGGCCGCCCGTTGCTCCCGCTCGGCGAGTTCGCCGAGGCCGCCCGGGTCCGGGTGCGCGAGGTGATCCGGCTGGAGACGGTCGCCGAGGCGGTGCCCGCGACGGCCGGGGGCTGGCCGGAGGCCGTCCGCGACGCCCTGGCCGGGGCCGCCGCCGGGGCCGTCGCCGTCAAGTCCGTCATCGCCTACCGGCACGGCCTCGCGGTCCCGCCCGAACGGCCCGCCCGGGCCGCCGTGGTGGCCGCGGCGGGGGCCTGGCAGCGCGCCGGGCGCGGTCGGCTGACGGACCCGGTGCTCCTGCACCACCTGCTGTGGACGGCCGTCGACGTGTGCGCCGAGCTCGGCCTGCCGATCCAGCTCCACACCGGCTTCGGCGATCCCGACCTCACCCTGCACCTGGCCGACCCGGCCCTGCTCACCCCCTTCGTCCGCGCCGCCGAGCCGAGCGGCGTCCCGCTCGTGCTGCTGCACTGCTACCCGTACCACCGGCAGGCCGCGTTCCTCGCGCAGGCCTTCCCCACGGTGTACGTCGACCTCGGTCTGACGGCCTCGTACACCGGCCCCCGGGTGGCGGCGGTGCTCGGCGAGATGCTGGAGCTGGCGCCGTTCGGCAAGCTGCTGTTCTCCACCGACGCGTACGGCCTGCCCGAGCTGTACCTGGTCGGCGCCGCCCAGTTCCGTTACGGGCTCGGCGAGTTGCTCGGGGAGTGGCGGGCCGCCGGCGCCTGCTCGGCGGCCGACGCGGAGCGGCTGGCCCGGATGGTCGCCGCGGACAATGCTCGCCGGTTGTACACCCTTTAGGTGGTAGGCGTCCCAACCGGCCCGTGGACCATCACTTTTTAACACTATGACCGACTGTTTGCCGGTTGACCTGCGGACTCCTGGGCTCCGCTGTTGGTCTAGTTGTGACGATTAGATGACTACCTCTTGCTTTTCTTAGTAAATATTCATTAGCGTCCCGATCACTCCATCGCACCTGCTGCCGCAGCTGTTGCATGACGACTCGGGAGGGTCTACCCCTATGCGTGTTTCTCGGATCAGCCGGACCCGGTACGCGGCGGTGGGCCTCGTGCTCGCCACGGCGGGCGCCCTCGCGCTCCCGGCCGGTACCGCCGTCGCGGCGCCCGCGCCCGCGGCCGGCTCGACCACCGGCCCGCTGCTGAGCTACGTGGTCAACACCAAGGCCAACCACGGCCAGGTGCAGAAGGTGGAGAAGGCGATCACCACCCTGGGCGGCACGGTGGTGTACTCCTACGAGCAGATCGGCGTCGTGGTCGCCCGCTCGAACGACACCGCGTTCGCCGAGAAGCTGCGCCAGGTCAAGGGCGTCGACTCGGTCGGCGCGAGCCGCACCAAGGGCATCCTCGCCGCCGACCAGGGCAAGGCCGACGTCGCCGCCGAGCCCGCCGCGGCCCCCGCCGCCGGTCAGGAGCCGTACGAGGCCAACCAGTGGGACATGCGCCAGATCGGCGTCGACAAGGCGCACAAGATCTCGCTCGGCAGCCGCAACGTGACCGTCGGCGTGCTGGACTCGGGCATCGACGCCACCCACGAGGACCTGGCCCCCAACGTGGACGCCTCGCAGTCGGTCTCCTGCGTCGACGGCAAGCCGAACACCGACTGGAAGGCCTGGCAGCCGACCACCAGCGACCACGGCACCCACGTGGCCGGCACCATCGCCGCCGCCAAGAACGGCAAGGGCATCGTCGGCATCGCCCCGAACGTGAAGCTGGCGGCGGTCAAGGTCGTCGACGACGGCGGCTTCATCTACCCGGAGAACGCGGTCTGCGGCTTCGTGTGGGCCGGCGAGCACGGCTTCAAGGTGACCAACAACAGCTACTACGTCGACCCGTGGATGTTCAACTGCCCGAACGACAAGGACCAGGCGGCGATCACCGCCGCCGTCCGCAAGGCGGTCGCGTTCTCGCAGCGCAAGGGCGTCCTCAACGTGGCCGCGGCCGGTAACGAGAACATCGACCTGGCCCACAAGACCACCGACGTCTCCAGCCCGGACGACACCACCCCGGGCACCCGCCCGGTCACCAACGACTGCCTGTCGCTGCCGACCGAGCTGCCGGGCGTCGTCGCCGTCTCCGCCGTCGGCGTCAAGGGCGAGAAGTCGTACTACTCCAGCTACGGCAAGGGCGTCGTGACCGTCGCCGCGCCGGGTGGCGACCGCCGCTACCAGATCCCGGACACCCCGGACAAGGACGGCCGGATCCTGTCCACCATCCCGGGCAACAAGTACGGCTACATGCAGGGCACGTCGATGGCCACCCCGCACGTCACCGGTGTCGTCGCGCTGCTCGCCAGCACCTTCCCGTGGGCCAGCCCCGAGGAGCTGACCGAGCTGCTGACCAACCAGGCCGAGTCGCACGCCTGCCCGACCGGGGACTTCAACCCGGGCGGCGCCGGCCAGTGGAAGGCGACCTGCGAGGGCGACGAGAACGACAACGGCTTCTACGGCGCGGGCATCATCAACGCCGAGAAGGCGGTCCAGTGGTGGCGCTGACGCGCCGACTGCGTGGAACAGCCGAGCACCTGAGCACCTGAGCACCGGGGAGCGGGCCCACTGGGTCCCGCTCCCCGGTCGTTTTTGAGTACCCGTACTCAGGTCCGCCGGTGGCCCGCTCGCCAGGATGGATCCGTACCGAACGGAAGCATCAGGGGAGTTGAGCGGCATGGCACGCACCGACACCGGTTGGAACGCGGTCCCGGCCCGGCCGGCCGGCGGCGGGCGCAGCTGGCCCTGGTTCGTCCTGGGCGGGGCCGAACTCCTCGCCGCGGGCCCGATGCTGGCGCAGTTCGTGGTCGTGGGCCTGATGTGCGGCGTGATGGGGCTCGCGGCCGGTGCCTCCGTCGGCGCGGTGGCGGGGCTGATCGCGATGCTCGCCGCCGGCCCGCTCACCGGCCTGCTCGTGGCGGGCCTCGGCGCGGCCCTGATCCCCGCGAAGGTCCGCCGGAGGAACGGCGCCGCGGTCTTCGCCCTGCTCATGGGCGGCCTGCTGGCCGGCACCACGATCGAGTACCTCGACTGGATCCACCCCGCGGTGCGTTAACTCTCGAAGTGGTGCTCCCACACCGTCTCGACCGCCGGCTTGCCGTGCAGGTCCGGCACCTCCTGGAGCCAGGCCGGGCGGCCGGCCCTCGTCCGGGCGGCCCGCCGCCGCTCGGCCTCGCGCAGCTGCTCGGGCGTGGCGAAGCCCTCCGGCAGCCACTCGGCGGACAGCACCGCGCGGGCGGCCAGGTGCGTGACGTACGCGTGCCGCACCGCGTCCACCGAGTCGAACCCGGGCTCGTCGGCCAGCCATTCGTCCGGGACGAGCGCCAGCACCTCCTCCAGCAGCCCGACGGTCACCAGCGGCCCCAGGTCCTCGTCGGCCAGCCGGACGTCCGGGGCACAGCCGCCGAGCGCGTGTGCGCTGAGGTCGTAGCGCTTGCCGACGGCCGCCTCCGCGCTGGACCAGCGGTGGTGGAAGATCAGCGCGGCGCCGTTGTCGATGAGCCAGAGCCGCCCGTGCCAGACCACGAGGTTGGGGTTGTGCACGGTGCGGTCGACGTTGCCGGTGAGGGCGTCCAGCCAGACCACCCGGCCGGCCTCGGCGGAGCCGACGGGGACCAGTCCGGGCCGGTAGTCGCGCGCGCCGGGCAGCAGGTCCATCCCGAGGTTGAGTCCGGCGCTGGCCCTGAGCATGTCCTGGATCTCGGTGTCCGGTTCGTCCGCGGCGACCGCCGGGTCGAAGTCCACCAGCCGCAGCTCCGGCACGCGCAGGCCGAGCCGCCGCGCGAGCTCGCCGACGATCACTTCGGCGACCAGCGCCTTGCGCCCCTGCGCGGCGCCGGTGAACTTCACGACGTAGGTGCCGAGGTCGTCGGTCTCCACGACGCCGGGCACGGAGCCGCCGGCCCGCAGCGGGTCCACGTAGCGCACTGCTGTCACCAGTTCGAGCACATCCGCCACCCTACGGCCTCCGCGTCCGGGCGCGAGCCCCGGAAGGCCCGGTCCGCGGCCCTGTGGTTGGCTTGCCGCTGAGATCGGAACCACCACACGAGGAGTACAGGTCATGGGACAGGTGCTGGCCACCACCGAGCGGGTCTACGACGCCGCCCCGGAGCGGGTGTACGAGGCGCTGGCCGACTACCAGGTGACCCGCCCGAAGCTGCTGCCCGCGCAGTACAGCGAGTACGAGGTCCGGGCCGGCGGCACCGGGGCCGGCACCCAGGTGCACTGGAAGCTCCAGGCCACCGAGAAGCGCGTGCGGGACTGCCTGTTCACGGTCTCGGCCCCGAAGCCGGACCAGTTGGTGGAGAAGGATGCCAACTCCAGCATGGTGATCACCTGGACCGTCTCGGCGGCGGGCGAGGGCCGGTCGAAGGTGACGGTCTCGGCGACCTGGCAGGGCGCCGGCGGCATCGGCGGCTTCTTCGAGCGCACCTTCGCCCCGAAGGGCCTGAACCGCATCCACGACGAGGTGCTCGCGAACCTGGCCGCCGAGGTGCGCTGAACCACCCCGGGGGGCCCGGGAAATCGCCCGGGATTTCGAGGGGTCCGACCATCCGTACGAGCCGCGAGCCGTACGGGTGGACGGCCCGCCACCTGCGGGTGACGGGGGCCGCCCGGCACGGCGATGCCACCCTAGGCTCGCCGCCGTGCATATGACGATCCTTCACATTTCGCAGCCGGTGGACGGCGGGGTGGCCCGCGTCGTCGTCGATCTGGTCCGGGGCCAGCGGGAGGCCGGTCACCGGGTGCTGGTGGCCTGTCCGCGCGGCGGCCGGCTGGCCGAGGAGGCCGCCGCCGTGGGCGCGCTGGTCCAGGACTGGCCCGCCGAGCGCTCGCCCGGGCCGGGGACGGCCAAGGAGGCCTGGCGGCTGCGCCGGATCGTCCGGGCCGCCGCGCCCGACGTGGTCCACCTGCACAGTGCCAAGGCCGGGCTGGCCGGCCGGCTGGCCGTGCGCGGCGCGGTGCCGACCGTCTTCCAGCCGCACGCCTGGTCCTTCGCCGCCGTGGACGGCCCGCTGGCGGCCGCCACCCTGCGCTGGGAGCGCTTCGCGACCCGCTGGGCGCACCGGCTGCTGTGCGTCAGCGTCCAGGAGCGGGCCGACGGCGTCGCCGCGGGGGTGCACGCCGACTGGGCGGTGGTGCCCAACGGCGTGGACGTCCGCCACTACGCGCCCGCCGACCGCCGGGCCGCCCGGATCGCGCTCGGCCTGGACCTGGACGCCCCGCTGGCCGTCTGCGTGGGGCGGCTGTGCCGGCAGAAGGGGCAGGACGTGCTGCTGGCGGCCTGGCCCGAGGTGGTCCGCCGGGTGCCGCAGGCGCGGCTGGCACTGGTCGGCGGCGGGCCGGACGAGCAGGCCCTCGCGGAGACGGTGCGGGCGTCGGCCGAGCCGTCCCGGGTGCGGATGGTGGGGGACGTGCCGGATCCGCGGCCGTGGCTCGCGGCGGCCGACCTCGTGGTGCTGCCCTCGCGTTGGGAGGGGATGGCGCTCGCCCCGCTGGAGGCGATGGCCGCGGGCCGTCCGGTGCTGCTGACCGACGTGTCCGGGGCCCGCGAGTGCCTGCCGTCCGCCGCGCACGGGCAGGCCGTCGTCCCGCCGGAGGACGCGGCGGCGCTGGCCACCCGAATGGCCGAAGCGCTGTCCGATCCGATCGAGTGCGAGCGCCGCGGCGCCGGGCTGCGCGACCACGTGGTCGCCCGTCATGACGTCCGCACGGTGGTCGAACAGGTGGACGTCCTGTACCGCCACCTGCTGGGTGCCGGTCCGGCCGCCGGACGCCGCCGCACCCGTGTCCCAGAGCGGATCTGATCGTTTCACATGCCGTGAATGCCCGCTGACGAGGCGCTGGCGTATTCGCACCCTCAACCGGATAAGGACGAGGCGTCAAATCAGAAATACCTATTAATGGGCGGCTGGAATGAAATGGCAAGTCATCCTCCGGCCCGCAAGTCCGGGTTCGGTATTGTCTGATTTTGCCTGCTTCGTTTCGATTTTTCCCCGGGAATTCGCGAGAGAATCGAGAGCCGCCGGCGGCAGCAGGTGCTGTCAGGACCGCGCCCACCGGGCCCGGGCGGCCGCCCCGCGCCAACCGGCGCCAGGGCTCCGCCACCCCGGGCACACAGCAGGGGAGTTCGTGCGCTGATGACCATTGACCACGACAGTGTGCCGCGATCCGGCCGGCCCCTGTCCGGCCCGCGGCGACCCGGCACCGGGCTGCTCGACCGGCCGGCCGGGGCCGCGCGGGCCCGCGCGGTGGCGCCGGGGCACCGGCACCGCAGGGCGGTCCGTTCCCGGCTCGCACTGCCGCTCGCGCTGGTCCAGGTCGACGCGATCGCGCTGTGCGCCGCCGCCGGCATCGCCAACCGCTTCCTCGACTCCGCGGTGCGGGTCGCCCCGCTGCTCGGCGTCGCCGCCGTCCTGCCCCTCCTGCTCGTCCTCAACCTGGCCGGCGGCCTCTACCGCACCCGGCTCACCCTGTCCGTCCTGGACGAACTGCCCGCGCTGGCCGTGCGCGCCGCGGTCGCCACCGCCTTCGCCGTCACCCTCACCGGCTGCCTGGACGGCCGCTGGCCCGACTGCGGCCCGGCCACCCCGGCCCGGCTCACCGCGCTGCTCGGCGCCCAGCTGCTGATCGCCGTCGTCGGCCGCGCCGTCCTCTACCACCTCGTCCGCCGGATCCGCCGCAGCCGTCCCAGCCCCGTCCTGGTGCTCGGCGCCGGCCGGCTCGGCCACCGGGTCGCCGCCGCCCTCAACGCGCGCGGCGAGTACGGGATGCGCCCCGTCGGCTTCCTCGACGCGGACCCGCCGCTGCTGGCCGGCGACACCGACCTGCCCGTCCTCGGCGGCCGCGAGGTCCTGGAGCGCGAGGTCCGCCGCCACCGCGTCCAGCACGTCGTCGCCACCGCCGGCGCCGCCGACGAGGCCGAGACCGCCGCCACCCTGCGCGACGCCGTCCGGCTCGGCTGCCAGGTCTGGCTGGTGCCCGCCCTGCGCGAGTACGGCTCGCTGCCCACCGCGCCGCCGGCCGCCGGCGACCACCTCTGGGGCTTCCCCTGCCTCCAGGTCGGGCGCCCCGCGATGCGCCGCCCCGGCTGGGCCGGCAAGCGCGCCTTGGACGTCGCCGCCGCCGGCCTCGGCCTGCTGCTGCTCGCCCCGGTCCTCGTGCTGTGCGCGCTCGCCGTCCGCTTCGACACCGGCCCTGGCGTGCTCTTCCGCCAGCAGCGCACCGGGCTGGACGGCCGGGTCTTCACCGTCCTCAAGTTCCGCACCCTGCGCCCCAGCAACGAGCACGAGTCGGCCACCCGCTGGAACATCTCCCAGGACCACCGGATGGGCGCCGTCGGCAAGCTGCTGCGCAAGAGCTCGCTGGACGAGCTGCCGCAGCTGTGGAACGTCCTGCGCGGCGACATGAGCCTCGTCGGCCCGCGCCCGGAACGCCCCTACTTCGTCATGCGGTTCAGCCAGGCCTACCCCGAGTACGCGGACCGCCACCGCGTCCCGGTCGGCCTCACCGGCCTGGCCCAGGTCAACGGCCTGCGCGGGGACACCTCGATCGAGGACCGGGCCCGCTTCGACAACCGCTACATCGAGAGCTGGAGCCTCTGGCAGGACGTCAAGATCCTCTGCCGGACCGCGGCCCTGATGCTCCACCCGGACGGGAGCTGACCTTTCGTGGCCCTCACCCTCCCCGCCGCGGCCAGGCCGCCGGCCTTACGCAAGGCCCTGCCCGCGCTCGCCGACCGGCCGAGCCTGCTCGCCGCGGCGACCGTGCTCCTGGTGTGCGTGCCCACCGGCGAGAAGGACGTCACCGCCGCCGTCCACATCACCGCCGCCGACCTCGCCTCGCTGGCGCTGGTCGCCCTCACCGCCTACAACCTGCTGCGCGGGCGGCTGCCCGTCGTCGCCCGCGCCACCTGCGCGCAGTTCGCCGCGGTCGTGCTCGCCGCCGCCGTGGCCACCGTCGGCTCGATCGACCCGGCCAGCAGCGTCACCGGCTTCGTCCGGCTCGTCCAGGTCTTCGTCCTGGTCCCGGCCGCGGTGCTCTGCTCGCTGCGCGACCGCACCGACCAGCGGCTCGTCCTCGGCTCCTTCGTGGCCGCCGCGCTCATCGAGGGCGCCGTCGGCGCCGACCAGTACCTGACCCGCACCGGCGCCTCGTACACCGGCCAGCCGATCCGCGCCGTCGGCACGTTCGGCGCGCTCGACATCATGGCGATGTCCACCGTCGTCAGCTACGGCCTGCTCGCGGCCCTGGCCCTCGCCCTCGCCGAACGCGGACCCGGCAGCAGCGTCCGGCTGCGGCGCGCGATGTACGCCTCCGCCGCCTTCCTCGCCTTCCCGCTCGCCGTCTCCTTCAGCCGCGGCAGCTGGATCGCCACCGGTGTCGCCGTCACCGTCCTGCTGCTGCGCGCCGACGCCCGGCTGCTCGTGCGCGGTGTCGTGCTCGGCGCGGCCGCCGCCGTCGTCCTCGTCGGCGGACTCGGCCTCGGCGCCTCCGGGGTCACCGAGCGGCTCAGCTCGATCGGCTCCGTCGAGGCCGCCCCCGACCAGTCCGTCTCCGACCGCTACGACCTGTGGTCGACCGCCACCCGGATCTGGCAGGACCACCCCGTCCACGGCGCCGGCCCCAAGGCCTTCCAGCAGCTGCGCGACAGCCACGCCCCGCTGCGGCTGTCCTCCGGCAGCGACGCCGCCGACCCCACCATCGGCTTCCAGCGCGAGCCGCTGCTCTCCCCGCACAACATGTACTTCCTGGTGCTCAGCGAACAGGGACTGATCGGCATCGTCGCCTACGCCGCGCTCTTCCTCGGCCTGCTGCTCGGCTGCCTGCGCCGCTCCCGCGGCCCCGGCCTCGCCGCCCTGGCGCTGCTGACCTGGGTGCTCGTCGACTTCCTCTACGCCGACATCGGCGGCACCACCACGGTGCTGACCTCCGTCGTCCTCGGCCTCGCCGCCCGCGCCGCGACCCCGGAGGCCTGACATGACGACGGACCGGCCCGCGCTCGTCCCGACGCTGCCCGCGCCCCGCCAGGCCCCGCCCGCCGAGGTCGTGCCCGGCGGCCCCGGCCCGGCCCCCCGGCGCGGCTTCCTCGCCAAGGCCTTCGGCATCACCGCCGTGCTCAGCGCCGCCGGCTCCGCCCTCGGGCTCCTGCGCGACCTCCTGCTGGCCCGCTACTTCGGCGCCAACCAGGGCACCGACGCCTTCCTGGTCTCCTGGACGGTGCCCGAGACGGCCGCGCCGCTGCTGATCGAGGACGCCATGTCCTTCCTCATGGTGCCCGCGTTCGCCCTCGCCCTGGTGCTGCGCGAGGAGCGCCCGGACGGCCCGGACCCGGTCCGCCAGCTCGTCCGGGCCACCCTGCCGTGGCTGCTGCTCGCCCTCAGCGCCCTCGCCCTCGGCACCGCGATCGGCGCGCCCCAGCTCGTCGAACTGCTCGCCCCCGGCCTCGGCGACCCCGCCCTCGCCGTCTCCTGCACCCGGATCACCGCGATCACCGTGCTGCCGTTCGGCGTGGCCGGCTACCTCGCCGCCGCGCTGCGCGCCCACCACTGCTTCACCGCGCCGGCCGGCATCTACGTCGCCTACAACGTCGGCATCCTGGCCGTGATGCTGAGCTGCCAGGCCTTCCTCGGCGTCCGCTCGGCCGCCGTCGGCGTCGCGGTCGGCAGCGCCCTGATGGCCGTCCTGCTCGTCGCCCCGTTCGCCCGCCGGCTGCGGACGGGCCGGGCCGCGCGCTCGGGCCGCTCGCGCCACGCCCTGGTCCTGATGCCGTTCGCCCTGCTGCCGGTCGCGGCCTTCACCCTGACCCGCCAGTCCCAGGTGTTCGTCGAGCGCTACCTCGGCTCCGCACTTCCGCCCGGCACCATCTCGCACCTCAACTACGCCGCCAAGGTCTCCCAACTCGCCATGACGGCGGGCATCCTGATCTGCACCGTCACCTTCCCGCTGGTCGCCCGCGCGCTCGCGGCCGGCGACCTCACCACCGCCCGCGACCGGGTGGAGAAGGACCTCGGGCAGGCCGCAGCCGTCGTCCTGCTCGGCACCGCGTTCCTGATGGCCTGCGCGCCCTCGGTCGTCTCACTGCTCTTCCAGCGCGGAGCCTTCGGCCCGCAGGACACCGCCGCCACCGCCGCCGTCATCCGGGTCTACAGCTTCGGGCTGCCCGCCCAGGCGCTGATCGGCGTGATGATCCGCCCGTACTTCTCGCTGCGCCCCGTCGTGCGCCGGGCCGACGAGCCGGGCACCGACGACGGGGGGCGGCGCCTGCTCGACTGGTACCCGGTCGCGGCGATGCTGCTCGGCCTCGCCGTCACCGTGGCCGTCGGCCTGCTCGCCACACCCCGCTTCGGCGCGCTCGGCCTCGCCGCCGGGAACGCGGCCGGAATCACCACCACCGCGGCCCTGCTGCTGCGCGGCCTCGTGCTGCGCGGCATCCCGCTGCGGCTGCGCCGGGTGCTCGGCGGCCACGGCCGGCTGCTGGCAGCCGCCGCCGGCGCCACCGCGCTCGGCACCTGCGCGGCCGGCCTCACCGCCGACCCCCTGCTCTCGACCGTGTTCGGGGGGCTGGCCGTGGCGCTGGCCTTCGCCGCCCTCGGCACCGGCCTCGGTGCCAGGGAGGTCCGCGGTCCGGTCCTCGCCGCCGTCCGGGTCCTGAACCCGCCAACCGTCGCCGATGAAGGGAAGCTTCCCCATGGACACTGAACGGGGAACCGTCCGTTCGGCCGCCCAGGCGGGCGCCACCGACGCCCCACCGCACCGGGCGCGACTGCCCCGCAGCCGCAACCCGATCGGCGAACCGCCCGGCCCCGGCTCCACCTCGCCGTGGATCCTGATGTACCACTCGGTGGCGGTCGAGGAGGAGGACCCCTACCGACTCACCGTCAACCCCGAGCGGTTCGCCGAACAGATCGCCTGGCTGCACCGGCGCGGCCGGCGCGGCGTCTCGGTCCGCGAGCTGATGCGGGCCCGCGCCGCCGGACGGGACGACAAGCTCGTCGGACTCACCTTCGACGACGGCTACGCCGACTTCGCCCGGCACGCGGTACCGATTCTGCAGGCGTACGGCTTCACCGCCACCGCCTACGTCGTCGCCGACCTGCTCGGCCGGGCCAACGACTGGGACGCCGAGGGCCCGCGCAAGCAGCTCCTCACCGTCCAGGAGGTCACCGAACTCGCCGCCGCCGGCTGGGAGATCGGCTCGCACGGCCTCGGTCACCAGTCGCTGCCCGGCCTGCCCGCCGACGTCCTCGCGACCCAGACCCGGGAGAGCCGCAGGCTCCTGGAGGAGGTCGTCGGCGGCCCGGTCACCGGCTTCTGCTACCCGTACGGCGACGTCGACCTGCCCGCCGCCCTGGCCGTCCGCGACGCCGGCTACGACTACGCCGTGGCGATCGCCCACTCCCCGCTCACCGGCCGCTTCGCGCTGCCCCGCTGCTACGTCGGCGACCGCGACGGCGCCTGGCGGCTGCGCGCCAAGCGTGGCCGGCACCGGCTGCGCGACACCGTCACCGAGCTGCGCCGCGCCCGGCTCGCCCTCCGGAGGGCGGCACGGTGAGGGTCCTGCACATCGTCACCGGCCTCGCCTCCGGCGGTGCCGAGCGCCAACTCCAGCTGCTGCTACGGCACTTGCCGCCGCACCAGCAGTGCGAGGTGCTCGCCCTCACCAACCCCGGCACGGTCGCCGCCGCCCTGCGCGCCGACGGCTTCACCGTCCACCACCTCGACATGCGCGGCAACCGGGACCTCGGCGCGCTGCCCCGGCTGGTCCGGCTGGTGCGCAGCGGCCGCTACGACCTCGTGCACACCCACCTCTACCGGGCGCAGCTGTACGGCCGGCTCGCGGCGCGACTGGCCGGGGTCCGTGCGGTGGTGTCCACCGAGCACTCGCTGCACGCCGGGGTGATCGAGGGCCGCCCGGTCACGCGCGGCGTCAAGGGCCTCTACCTGGTGGCCGAGCGGCTCGGGACCACCACCGTCGCGGTCTCCCGCCAGGTCGCCCAGACGCTGCACGCGTGGGGCGTCCCGCCGGCCCGGGTCGAGCTGATCCCGAACGGCATCGACGCCGCGCGCTTCCGCCGGCCGGACGGCGAGCGGGCCACCGCCCGGCGCCGGCTGCGCGCCGAACTCGGCCTGCCGGAGGGGAGCTGGGTGGTCGGCGGGATCGGCCGCCTGGTACCGGGCAAGCGCTTCGGCGTCCTGCTGGAGGCGCTCGCCGAACTCGACCCGGACGCCCGGCTGGTGCTGATCGGCGAGGGCCCGGAGCGCGCCGCCCTGGAGCGGCTGGCCGCCGAACTGGGCGTCCGGGAAAGGCTGGTGCTCACCGGCGAACGCGACGACGTGCCGGAGCTGCTGACCGCTCTGGACGTGCTCGCCGCCCCCTCGACCGAGGAGACCTTCGGCCTCGGCGTCCTGGAGGGGCTCGCGGCCGGCCTGCCGGTGCGGCACAGCGCCTGCCCCGCGCTCGACGAACTGCCGCCCAGCGCCGCCCCGCAGGCCCGCCGCATCCCGTCCGAGCCCGCCGCGTTCGCGACCGCGCTGCGCGAGCTGCGGCACCTGAACGACCACTCCGCCGGCCCGCTGCCGCACCCTCCGGCGGTCGGCCACTACGACATCGTCCGCGTCGCCGCCGACCTGGGCGCCCTCTACGACCGCCTGGCGCGCGCTTGACGGCCCACCGGCCCGCTCACCGAAGGGCCGCCCGCGCGGCTCTGAGATCCAAGGAGTCACACCCATGACCACACCGCGCCGAAGCGCCCGCCGCCTGGTCCGCCGCTGGTGGCCGGTGGCGCTCGCGGTGCCGCTGGGCGCCGCGGCCGGCGCCGGGTACGCCGTCGTCGCGCACCCCTCGTACTCCGCCAGCGCCTACGTGCTCGTGGTGCCGCAGAACGCGGGGGAGGCCGCCACCGCGACCAACTTCGCCCAGGCGTACGGGCGGCTGGCCGGCCAGCCGCAGGTGCTCGCCGCGGCCGCCGCCGAGACCGGGCACACCCTCACCGACCTGGGGAACCTGGTGCACGGGACGACCTCGCCGGACGCCCCGATGATCGAGATCACCGGGACCGGCACCCGGGCCCAGGAGGCCGCCCAGACCGCCGACGCGGTGGCCCGCTCGCTGGTCTCCTTCGCCAACACGAGCAGCAGGGACACCAGTGTCCGGCTGGTCACGCTGGCACCGGCCGCCGCGCCGGACAAGCCGACCACGCCGTCCGGCAGCCTGGACGTCGCGGTCGGCGGCGCGGCCGGGCTGCTGCTGGGCGCGCTGGTGATGATGACCCGCCGCCGCGGCGACGCCGAGGCGCCCGTCGCCCCCGGGGTCCCGGAAGCCCCGGAGGCCCCGGAGGCGACCGGTCCGAGCGCCCCGCGCCCGCGGACCGAGGAGGCCCCCGCCCGGACGGCCGCCGGGCCCGCGGGCAAGGCCGCCGGGAAGCCGGCCGAGAAGCCGGGCCGGGCTGAGAAGACGGCCGACAAGCCCGCCGGCGCCGCCGGGGCCGAGGCGGAGCCCCCGGCCAAGGAGAAGGCCGCGACCGGGAGCGCGCGATGAGGACCGAGTCCCGGGCCGCCGGCCTGCCCGCCCAGGCCGCTCCGCCGGCCGGTCCCGACCCGGCGCCGGGCCCGGTCTGGACCGCCGAGCTGCGCCGCGAGGACGACGCCCTCGACGCCCTCGCCGAGGAGTGGGACGCCCTGGCCGCCCGCTGCCGGACCACCACCTTCTTCCAGGCCGCCGACTGGCAGCGCTCGTGGTGGCGCCACTACGGCACCCCGGGCGGCCTGCTGGTGGTGACCGTCCGCCGGGACGGCCTGCTGGTCGGCGCGGGCGCCTTCCGGCGGCGCGGCGGCCCGCTCGGCGGGCTGACCGCCCTCGGCGACGGACTGGTCGACTTCACCGACGTCCTGCTCGACGACGACTGCGCCGACCGGGCCGCCGCCGTGTTCGCCGCCGCCCTCCCGCTCACCCGGCCGTGGCACACGCTGGAGCTGCGCGAGGTCCACCCCGAGGCGGCCGTGCAGAAGGTGTTCGAGCACTGGCGCGGCCGGCGCCGCCGGTTCGCCGACTCGCTCTGCCAATACCTGCCGGCCGTGTCGATGGAGCAGCTGCTCAAGCGGGTGCCCGGCAAGACCGCCCAGCGCAGCCGGGTGAAGCTGCGCAAGATCGCCGAGGCGGGCGTGGAGGTCGGCTCGACGCCGGTGGCGGAGGTGCCGGCGGCGCTGGAGGCCCTGCTGCGGCTGCACTTCCTCCAGTGGCAGGAGCGCGGGGTGACCCCGGAGCACCGCACCGAGCGCTTCGCCCGGCACCTGGTCGAGTCCACGACCGGGATGGTCGCCTCCGGCCGGGCCGCCGTGCACCAGTTCCGGCTGAACGGCGAGCTGATGGCGGTGAACCTGCTGCTGCTCTGCCCGTCCTTCGGCGGCCTGTACATGTACGGGGCGCACCCGCAGTTGCGCGAGAAGATCGACATCGCCGGGCTCCTGTTCGCCGCGGCGCTGGACGAGACGGTCGGCGCCGGGATCCCGGTGCTGAGCCTGCTGCGCGGCCAGGAGCCGTACAAGCAGCGCTGGCGGCCGGACCAGCTGCCCAACCAGCGGCTGCTGTTCGGCCCGCGGGGCCCGGCCCCGGTGGCGACCGCCAGGGCCGGTGTCATCCGGGCCCGGCAGGCGGTGGCACACGTCCTGCGGACCCGCTTCCCGCGCCTCAAGGAGGCGCTGCTGGCCCGCCGCCGCGCCTGAGCTCCCGGGTGCCGGGCGCTTCCTACCGCCGGGCCGGGGTCCCGCTCGGCGAGGGGGAGACGGCGGGTGATGGGGACGGCGCCAGGGAACCGGTGGGCGAGGCTCCGGCCGACGGGCTCTGGCCGGCCGGGGTGCCCGGCGGGGTCGGCGCGGCGGGCCCGGAGGGCAGGACGGGCACGGCCGGTGCGGTCGGGACCGGGGGCGCCGTCGGGACGACCGCCGGCGCCCCCTTCGAGCCCGCCATCAGCTGCTTGAACCGCGCGCTGGAGCGCGGGTTGCGGTCGCACCCGAAGAAGCCGTGGGGGCAGTAGTCCGTGACGGTCTGGTAGGCGGTGTCGTGGGTGCGCATCCACTCGACCATGCGCTGCACGTAGTCCGGGTTGTCGCCGTTGCGGAACAGGCCCCACTCCGGGTACGAGACCTGCTTGCCGCGCTTGGCGGCGAACTCCACCTGGTCCTGGAGCCCGTACGGCTCGCGCACGTGGTCGTCGAAGGTGGCCCCGGCGGGCTGGTCGTAGCTGTCCATGCCGATGATGTCGACGACGTCGTCGCCGGGGTAGCACTTGGTCCACGGGATCGCGTCCAGCCCGCGGTTGGGTGCGAAGTCGAAGCGGAAGTGCTGTCCGGGCACCGAGCGCATGACCTTGACGATCCGCCGCCAGTACGCCTTCCAGGCGGTCGGGTCGGGCTTGCAGCGGTGGGTGTAGGTGACGCCGTTCATCTCCCAGCCGGGGGTCAGCACGGTGTCCGCGCCGCCGAGGGCGACCAGCCGGTGGGCGAGCTTGAGGAAGTGCCGGTCGAAGTCGCCGTGCGCGCCCTGGCCGAGCAGCTTGGCCACCTGGCCGTCCGGCACGTTCGCCTCGTTGGGCGCCAGCATCGGCACGCCGAGCACGAGCACCCGGGACGGGTCGGCGAGCCGCCACTGCGACCACATGCCGAGCACCACCGGCTCGCCCTCGACGTCCGCCCAGCTGTTGCCCGCCAGGTAGGTGTGGCCGACCTGGAGGTTGGCGTTGCCGAGCCACTGCGCGTACCGGCCGATCTGCGGGATGTAGTTGTCCCACGAGCCGACGAACGCGCCGAAGGGCGGTTCGTGCCGGGGCCGCTGGACGGCCGGGCGGGGCGCGGCGCCGCGCGGTTCGAAGGCGTCGGACGAGAGGGCGTGCCGTTCGCCCTGGCTGAGCGGTGTCCCGGCCGGGACACCGACGGTGGCCGTCAGCAGCAGGGCGGCGGCGGCCAGCGTCAGGCGGCCGATGCGCATGGTCTCTCCCGGGCGTCACGGGTGGGGCGGGTGGGGGAGCGCGGACGGACCGTGGCGCTCCGCTCGCCGACAGTAGGCCCGTCGGGCGTCGGAAAAGCCGAATGTCACCCTAAAGTGGGCGATATTCGAACGCCGTCTGCCGCAGCGGCACCCCGGGTGCCCGCCGTGTATCACCTCTGTAACAGTCCGGACCGGCCCCGGAGCTCGCCCCCGGCGGACCGCGCGGAGCGGCGCCGGACCCGGTCGGCACCGACGGCGCAGGTCGGCGGCGGGGTGCGCGCGGCGGCCGTGCGCGCTCCGGTGCGCGGTCCGCACTGCGGGACCCGGACGATTCCCGGCTGACTCGCGTGCCCGCCGAAAGGTACCCTCCGCAACGTGTCCTGGAAGCCGCTGCGTGTACTGACCCCCCGCTCGATCCTGCCCGCCGTCGCGGTGATGCTGGTCCTTGCGGCCGGAGCGGCGGCGCACGCCAACAAGCCGGTGCCGTTCGGCGACCGGGTGGCGGGGCCGGGCGACGCGGAGGCCACGCCGGTGAACTCGCAGTCCCTGAGCGCGGCCGACCTGGAGCTGAAGGTCGTCGGGCCCGGCCTGGAGGCGGTCCACCGCGGGACCGGCGAGCAGGCCTGGTCCTACCGCCGCGAGGGCGCCAACGCGCTGTACCTGGCGATGGCCGGCGACAACGCCATCGTGGTCTGGGACGACGGCCTGATCACCTCGGTGCGCCCGGGCGACCACGAGGTGCGCTGGCACCGCGCCGTGCCCGGCCTGGCCGACTGGCTGCGCGGCGACGGCGAGCCGGGCGCCGACAAGCGGACCGACGAGCAGCGCAGGCAGCTCGCCCAGGACCGGGCCGCGGCGGCGCTGCACACCGTCCAGAAGGCGTCCCCGTGGGTGGCGATCGTCACCCCGAACCTGACCATGGGCCTGCGCGACGCCGACGGCGACCTGCGCTACAACGGCAAGCCCCCGGGCAGCTGCCTCTACGACCCGCTGCGCACGGTCGGCACCGACTACGCGGTGCTCGTCCCGCGCAGCTGCCTCGGGAGCAGCGGGCAGCCGGTCTCCGGCGGCATCACCGGCTACCGGCTGGACAGCACCGGGTGGGAGCTCAGCGCCGGGCCGGCCGCGCAGGTCAAGCTGCTGGACCGCACCCGGGTGCAGATCACGGACGGTCCGATCGTCCCGGCCAAGGTGTTCGACACCGTGGCCGCGGCGCCCGTCGTCCCGTGCGAGAGCCCGGCCGCGCCGTTCGCCGCCGTGCGCCCGCAGAACGCCTGCACCGACCCGTCGGCCACGCCGACGGCGGACGTGCCGCCCGCCCAGGCGCCGGACCCGGCGGCCGGTCAGCCGACTCCGGCGGCCACCGACCCATCGACCGCCGCCGCCACCGACCAGGCCTCGGCGACGCCGCAGTCGTAGCGTCCGGGCCGTCCCGCCACGGGCCGCCGGTACCCCGGGGCGGTAATCCCCCCGGGGGGTTCCCGCGCGGCCCGGTAGACTTGCCGTCATGGCTGTTCTCTCCGGGCACTAGCGGGCGAGTGTCGGCGCCCCGTGCGCCGTGCCGACCGCCGACGAGCCCCCTCCCGCCGCCCGGCCCTGTGCACCGCCCAGGCTGCCCGCCCACGTCCCAGGAGTAGTACCCGGCCATGATTTCCGCGAACGCCCTTGAGCTGCGCGCAGGCGCCCGCATTCTGATCGAGTCCGCGAGCTTCAAGGTCGCCGCCGGCGACCGGATCGGTCTGGTCGGGCGCAACGGCGCCGGCAAGACCACGCTCACCAAGGTGCTGGCCGGCGAGGGCCTGCCCGCCGCCGGCACGGTGACCCGCTCCGGCGAGGTCGGCTACCTCCCGCAGGACCCGCGCACCGGCGACCTCGACGTCCTCGCCAAGGACCGCATCCTCTCCGCGCGCGGCCTCGACACCGTGCTCAAGAAGATGCGCGAGAACGAGGACCGGATGGCCAACGGCAAGGGCGCCACCCAGGACAACGCGATGAAGAAGTACGCCCGCCTGGAGACCGAGTTCCTCACCAAGGGCGGGTACGCCGCCGAGGCCGAGGCCGCCACGATCGCCGCCGCGCTGGGCCTGCCGGACCGCATCCTCGGCCAGCCGCTGCACACCCTGTCCGGTGGTCAGCGCCGCCGCGTCGAGCTCGCCCGGATCCTCTTCTCCGACTCCGACGTGCTGCTCCTCGACGAGCCCACCAACCACCTGGACGCGGACTCCATCGTCTGGCTGCGGGACTTCCTGAAGACGTACAAGGGCGGCTTCATCGTCATCTCGCACGACGTCGACCTGGTCGAGACGGTCGTCAACAAGGTCTTCTACCTGGACGCCAACCGCTCCTGCGTCGACGTCTACAACATGGGCTGGAAGCAGTACCAGCAGCAGCGCGAGGACGACGAGAAGCGCCGCAAGCGCGAGCGGGCCAACGCCGAGAAGAAGGCCGCGACGCTGAACGCGCAGGCCGACAAGATGCGCGCCAAGGCGACCAAGACGGTGGCCGCGCAGAACATGGCCCGCCGCGCCGACAAGCTGCTCTCCGGCCTGGAGCAGGTCCGGATGAACGACAAGGTCGCCAAGCTGCGCTTCCCCGACCCGGCCCCCTGCGGCAAGACCCCGCTGACCGCCAGCGGCCTGTCCAAGTCCTACGGCTCGCTGGAGATCTTCACCGACGTCGACCTGGCGATCGACCGGGGTTCCCGGGTCGTCGTGCTGGGCTTCAACGGCGCCGGCAAGACCACCCTGCTGCGGATGCTCGCCGGGGTGGAGGCGCCGGACACCGGCGAGGTCATCCCGGGCCACGGCCTGAAGATCGGCTACTACGCCCAGGAGCACGAGACGCTCGACCCGGACCGCAGCGTCCTGGAGAACATGCGCTCGGCCGCGCCGGACACCGACCTGGTGCAGATCCGCAAGATCCTCGGCTCCTTCCTGTTCTCCGGCGACGACGTGGACAAGCCGGCCGGGGTGCTCTCCGGCGGTGAGAAGACCCGTCTGGCGCTGGCCACCCTGGTGGTCTCCTCCGCCAACGTGCTGCTGCTGGACGAGCCCACCAACAACCTCGACCCGGCCAGCCGCGAGGAGATCCTGGGCGCGCTGCGCGAGTTCTCCGGCGCGGTCGTGCTGGTCACCCACGACGAGGGCGCGGTCGAGGCGCTCGACCCGGAGCGGATCATCCTGCTGCCGGACGGCGTGGAGGACCTGTGGAACCCGTCCTACGCCGATCTGGTCTCGCTCGCCTGACCGGAAGTAGACGCCCCCTCCCCTTTTCGGACCAGAAAACCTAGTCCTTACGGCGTGTCCGGGAATGAAGCAGTCCCGGATTCCGTTTAAGGAGCTTCCGTGGGGGGGGGCCCCCCCCCGGGGGGGGGGGGCGCGGCCGGGGATGCGGATTTATGTTAGCCCGCCGCCACGCCCCCCGGCGGGGGCCCGAGCG
>NZ_JBHWGD010000047.1:46455-77585 GCF_042733235.1 Kitasatospora sp. NPDC059722 | reverse complement strand
GGCGTGCTGCGCGAGGCCGCGACCGGGCTGTCGGCCCCCCCCGCGGGCGCCGCCGCCGGGGGGGCGCGGGGCACCCCGCGCCGGGGACTCGACAACCACCACCACAACCGGCGCGCCCGGGCGGCGCCCCCGGGCGGGGGGGCCCACGCCCCCCCCCCCCGGCACAGCCGGGCGGGGGTGGCTTGGGCTATTCGCCTGCGGCGAATTGGCGGGTGGGTTGCGGCCCCTGGCGGGGCCTCATGTGAGGGGTTGTCTGGCACGGGCCTCCGGCCCGCCATGATCGGCGTTGACGATGTGACGCGAATTTCGGGTAGATGGCCCTCCCTCCGGTCGGCCCCGGAGCCGTTGACGATGTGACGCGAAATTCCGATAGAGGGCCCTCCCCTGACGGGGCGGGCGATATCCGGCGCGGCACCGTTCACGATTTGACGTGAATTCCTTGTGGCTGCGTCGGGCCCCGGAGGGAGCGGCCTCCAGCGGGGCACCCAGGGCTGCGCCCCGGAGACGTCGCGGAGGTGGCCCCCCCGGGGGGGCGCAGGCCATCGCCTGGCCTGGCCGGGGCGGGGCCGGGCGGGGCGCAGCCCCGGGTGACGGCCTTTGACCAGGCCTTCAGGCGCCTGCGGCGCCCCGACGTCAAAGATGCAAGAGGTGTCGGGCACTCGGCTCCGTCTGTGGGGCCCGCACGGATAGGGCGGGGCGGCGTCGTCCCCGGCCCCCGAGACGTGCTGCACGGGCCTGCGGCCCGCCCCTGGAAACCCTCCGCACACCACGGCGGGGCCACCCCGGGGAAACGCCCAGGGGCCGCACCTTCCACAGCCGGAGAACACCATCGGGCCCCGGTGTGGCCCGGCCCTGCCAACACCCCGTCACGGAGCAGCGACGGGCTATGGGACAGCGTCCGCATAAACGAGCACGAGTGACGCACGGTGACACACGACATCCGCTCCGGGGAATCTCTGGAAACGCGTCATGACGTCACCTGAAGTCCCGCACTGGAAACACGCCATCTCGTCACCTTGAAGAGGCCTGTCCGCCCGACCTGATATCACCTGCCGTCGACATCATGAATAGGCCGGAGAACACAGTGGAAAACACGCCATGAAAGCACCCTGAGAATCCATCACAAACGGGCCTATGGCCCTGCTTCATAACGGGCCAGGTGAGCACTGAACCGGCGCCCCTGCCGACCCGGCGCAGCACCACACGAATACGGGGAAAACGGGGAGGACCTTCGGCGGGGCCGGGGCCTGGCGGCCCCTTAGCGGGGGTGGGGGTGTCGCCTGCGGCGCCACCGGGCGGGGGAACGTGGCCGGGCCCGGGTGAGCAGGCGGAACGGGGCCTGCGGCCCCCGGGGCGGGGCGGTGGCGGGGCGGTGGCGGGCGCTCGAGCGCGGCGGGACGGCGGTGGCCGGCCTCCTGTCCCGCCCTACTGTCGCGTTCGTTCCACACAAAAGGGATCCCGGGTATCCGGCCACGTCACAGGACACGACAGCACCCGACGAGACAGGGGGTGCGACAGCACCACCGGGGGCGGGGCGCGGCCACCGGGACGACGGCGGCGAGGAGCGGCGGGCGGGCGGGGACGGCCGGCGGCCCCAACTCCCGACCTCGGTCACTTCAGTCCCTGACACCACCCTGACCAGCACAAACACCCAGCACCGAAGCCACCACCAGGGACCAGAACGCCGACCAGGGCCTCGACCGGGCGCAGCCAGCGGCCCCGAAGCGCGGCGACGACGGCGGAACAGGCCCGGCGACGGAACGAGGACGAGATGCGGCTGGCTGCGCGGTCGGCGGCCGCAGGGGCGGCGACGGGCAACCGCCGGGGCCGGCGGCGGAACCGGAGACGGGCGACGGCGACCGGGACAACGACGGTCCGGCTTGGCTCAGGCGAGACGCTCGGAATTGGGTGAGCAGGCCATATCCTCCCCGCCCCCGAGAAGCTGACCCACGGCGCCCGTCACCGGGTCAACGAAGTACGCACAGGACATGACGGTGATCCACTCCTGGGCATGGCTCCCGCCGTCGTTCAGGGACTCGGCCACGATGTCATGCTGCGGCGCGGCATGGACCGGGCCCGCACCGACGATCGCGCCGACGCCGGTGACGACGCGAAGCGCCAGCACCCGGCAGGCAAGAACTCGGACACGCACGTGGGGACGGACAGGGGTCATAGCGCACCTCTCATGAACAGGCCCGGACCGAACAGCCGCACATGGCAGACCCGACAACGCCCGCCACCCCACCAACCCTCCAGCACACCAGGCACCCACGCGCCGGCGACCAGGCCGGACGGGGGACAGGACAAAAACGCGGCAGGACGACGGCGAGCCGACCACCCCGGACGGCACCTGACCGCCGTCGGCATCGACGACGACCGGGCGCAGCCGGCGGCCCCGTCAACGGCGGGCGACACGGCCGGGACAACGCCGAGCAACAGCCGGGGCCGGCGGCCCACTGAACGACGGCGACCGGGACAACGAGTCCTGGTGGTCACCGACGAAAACGACGCCCAGGACGCCGAGCCAGACGCTCAGTCAGCCGCCTGCCCCTTCGACGCGCGGCGCCGTAGCGTCCAGCGCAGAACGGCAACCTCGGCGAGTGCGACGAGGACGACCAGGGCGTTGAAGGCCGGGTCGCTCAGCGTCCCGCCAACACCGGTCGCGACCAGCGGAAGCGCCGCCGGTGCAGACGCCACCGCAAAGCCGACCGCAGGCAACTCACCGGAGCCAGACAAAGGATCGGCCCAGGGCTGCACCGTCGTCCAGACCCCGAGCACGATGAGCAACACGGCATACCCAAGAAAGACGGTGCGGCCGACGGTAAAACGTCTGGAGCGAGCGGTCATGGCGAGATGCTGCCACGTGCCGACACGCAGGCGCGCGACGGGTCCTGACCGAGCCGCTACCGCGCCCTCACAGCACGCGACACGTCAGGGGCGGGGCGGCGGTACGCTGCGCCGCGGGACTGTCGGAGTCGACACCGGTCGCAGATCCGACGGCCGCAGGGAGGGGGAGTGCGATGAGGCATCTGATCGGCTTCTTGGTGTTCCTGTCGGGCATGGTGGGCCTGCTCGTCGCCTCGAAGGGCGTGCGCGGCTAGGACAAGTGGAGCCGCCGCCAGCGGATCGGCGCCGCCGTCTCCGGGGTGCTGATCCTGGGGGGCCTGATCGTTAAGGAGTAGCGGGCAAACGGCGGCCGCCCGGCGGTGCCCAGCAGGCCCGGACGGCAGCGCAGCGGGACGACGAACGGCCCCGGACGGCGCCGCAGCACCAGCCAGGACACAACAGGCCCGGGACGGCGGCACAGCGAGGCGGGCTCAGGCACAGCCACCGGGGGACGGCGGGCCCAGCCTGGACAACGGCGACCGAGCAAAGCGCAACAGGCCCGGACGACGCGGTACCCAACCTGGCCCCACCAAACCGAACACCGACACCCGCCACCGCAATTCCGACTCGAATTCAGAACACCACCGGAAGCCGATCCGCCAAAACATCCATACGGAATTACCGGCGGAATTCGCCCCGGAATACACACCCAACAACACCTCACCGGCCCCGCCAGCGGCCGACCCGCCCCCCGACCCCACCAACCACCACACACAGTCACCAACCCCGCCCAGCCAACACCACCCGCCAGACACCCCCGACAGGCACACTAAAGGTCCAGACAATCAAGCGAGAGAGGCCATTTCGCGCCCACCACCACCAACAGGTCACACCCGGCGGCCCCTCGCCGGGTAGAGCTTTGGGTGCAACACGCGGTCCTCCCACCACGGATCGTCCGGAGCGGAGACCAGCGCGGCCACCAGCCCGCACTTGGTCGGGACCGGCAGCACCAGCAGGCCTAAGTCCTCTGCGGCGCGGGCCTGCACGCACTCGGGGCACTCCAACCGGCCCGGCCGCACCTTCTCCCGCGGCGCCAGCTCCGAGCCCGCCGTCCCCCCGATCGAACCCCGACACGTCCAACACGGCCACAGCCCCACCTGGACGACGGGCGGGATGATGCCTCGGCCCGCCCCGGGCCGACCGGTTGCGCCTGAGGCGGAGTCCACCGCGCCCGGCGCGGACCTGGTCTGCCCGACCGTACCGCGCGAGGGAGCAGTGCCGGCCGTCCGTCGGGCGCGCCACCGGATCATGGTCCAGGCACTCCCGCTCGATCTCTTCAGCCTCCTGCTGAAGGAGTTGGTCGACGTCCACCTCGTCGTTGTTCATGCATCGTCGGAGAGAAGAAGGTGCTCGAGCGAACGGCAGCCCAGGCTGTAATAGGTGCGCGCAGTGGTCTGGGTGATGCCGAGGAGCTCGGCAATGTCGTGGTACGACTCATGGGTCTGGCGCAGTCTCACCACCTCGGCCTGAATCGGGGAGTGCTCGGCCAGGCGCGCCATCGCGCGCGCGAGCAGGTCACGCTTGGCGAACTGGTCGATCTCGGTGGACTCCTGGCCCGGCAACTCGCTGATTGGCTCCAGGCCCAGGTCGACCAGGTTCCGCCGGATCCTGGCGTGCTGACGCAGCACGTCGTGCACCGCTTCCTCGACCACGTCGAACGCGAACGCGCGCAGATCCTGGCTGGACAGTGCCCGGGCCCAGCGGCGGTACAGCACCAACCCCGCGTTCTGCACCGCATCCTCCGCGTCTGCGCGGTGGCCCAGCCGCTGGTGGGCGTAGCGCAGCCAGGCCGGGTGCTCACTGGTGAAGAACGCCGCGAAGTCGACCGGCAGCTGCTCGATGGCGCCGGATTCCTGCATTACCGGGTCCGATTGCTGACCGTTCCCCTCGGCAGGCTTGACGTGGATCTCCGCTCTCCGCGGCAGTCCACGAAGCTCCGTCTCGATCGACACAGAAGTGATAGGTCCCGGCTCGGCGGGCGTGGCCTTGGAGCGTTCCGGCTGGTGGGGGTCGATACCCCAATCGCGGAGAAGCTCGGCGGCGCGTATGAAGGCGTTCGCTGCGGTGGAGCCCTCCAGAGAATGCAGCAGTTCCGTCAGCTCCTGCAGCGCGTTCTCGCGGGTGGCGGCGCGGTCCGCGTGGGCGATGATGTTGCGCAGCTCGGTGATCCGACGCACGACGGCGGCGCGCGCCGGGAGGGTGCTCGCACGCAGTCGGCGGGCTCCGGGGGAACCGAGAGAGGATCGTTCGAGCAGGGCGTCGAAGTCCTGGTCGTCAGTCACGGTCCGGCTCCTTGCTCTGCTTGGCCTTGGCGCGCCAGCGCCACCGGTAGAGCAGCCCCTCGACGACCCGTACGGTCGCGGCGCCCAGGACCTCGCGGATCTCCTCCTGCGAGTAGCCGTCGATGACCATGGCCACCGCCGCCCTGGTCCGGGGGTCGTCGATGTCCTCCAGATCCGCGACCACTCGCAGGTTGCCCAGCACCTCGTCGGCGACGCTCAGGGCGCGGACTGGCTCCTGGGTGACGGCCTCCTGGCGCCGCAGGGCCCGAGACTGCCTCCCCTCGCTGGCCCGCCAACGCCGGAACTCGTTCGGGAAGTCGTAGGCACAGGCCCCCATGAAGTAGGTGGTGATGCTGGCGCCGCCCTCGAACCGCCAACCGCCCTCGACGAACGCCTGCTCGCGGAAGCGGGGCAGCGCGCAGGCGATGGTCATGGTGGCCAGCTCCTCCCGGAGGTCGTTGTCGAGGTGCAGCTGCTCCAGCTCCCGTTCGTGGGCCTTGAGGCCGTACCCGCGGGCCGCGACGAGCTTGAAGATGTACCCCGAGTGCATCCACGCCTTCAGCACCGCGATGCCGTACCGGACGAGCTCCTCGACGAACCGGTCGTACCGCCGGCCCGCGAAGCCGTCCCCCGCGAGCAGCTGAACGATGCGCTGGTCGGCCATCCGCCGGTCGATGCTCTCCTGCAGCCGGCGGGCCTCCGGGTCGGGGCGGGACTCCTCGGCGAGTAAGACCTCTGCCGGCACCGGCGCGGCGAGGCCGTTTCTGCTCGGTTGACCTGTGGGTTGTAGGTCCCGGGCGCGCGCCGTGGCCACGACCTGCCGGCCCGCGTCGTCGCCCTGCATCGCCTCCCCTTCCGGTCGTCTCCCGCCCACCCAGAGGCGCGGGGTCGAGCGTCGGCCTCCGGCCTACTCCCTTCACCTCCGGTGCATGTCCGCCCCCTTGTAGGTGGCCCTCCCCCGTGTACCCCACGGACCTTTTCCAAGATCTTTTAGAGCGGTCGCGGGGAAACTCGTCCGTGGGGTACCGGCTCCGGCGAGACCTACGAGCGGCGTCTGAACCACCGACAGCTCCGTGGAGGAGAAGATGGGTTCGCCCACTCCGACCCCGCCGAACCAGTCCGAAACCGAACCGCTCCTGACGGTCCGCACCGCCATCATCCTCCTGACGGCAGCCGTCATCGGGCTGGTCGCCGGCGGGCTGACTTACCTCAGCACCCGGTCGGCACCCGGCGCGGCGCTGGCCGGGCTGACCGCCGCCGGCGCGAGCGTCGTGGGCCTGCACCAGCTGATCGGACGAGCCGGGGGCTGAGGCCGCGAGAGAGCCGCCGACGACGTCGCGGCCGCGATGATCGACCGCCTCGTCCCCCGCCGGGTGGATTTTCCCGGAAGGCACCACGGAGAAGGGGCAGTTGATGGAAGGCTTTGCGCCAGGCTTCGAGCCGAGGGGAATGCGGGACGCAGACGGACCACGCGCGCAACCACAGTCGGGACGGGGTTCGGAGGTGCTCGGTCCCACCCGACGATGCCGAGAAGCGGGCGGATGTTGCCGTGGTGGCCTCGTTGTACGACGCGGCGATCGACGAGTGCCTGGCCGGCCGGGTGTGCCTGATCAAGAGCGAGATCTACGGCGGGTTCCCGGACGAGCTGCTGTCGTACACCCGTCCCGACGCCGCCGCGTTCAACCGCATGGCGACGGTCTACCAGCAGGTGTTCGGCCACCCGACCGACGTCGTCTTACAGGGCCTGCAAGCAGCTGACCGTGGAAGAGCGCGGCACAGCGTGCGTCCGGGCGCTCGGGCTTCTGCTCGCACCTGACCCGCACGAGGCCGGCCTACCCGCTCCGGAGGACTACTGACCGGACTGCGCCGGCCACGAAGACGACGACATCCTTGTCATCACCGACGACGGGATCACCCGCCTCCTAGGGACCCCCGCCTGGCCACCCGCCGTTGATCGACCGTATCGCCCACCAGGCGGAGCCCATCGGGCCGTCTTTCGCCAGCCGCTCCGGCGCTAGCATGGCGTCGCCGTGGTCCCGCCGGAAGTCGTCGCCAAGCCCCTCCCGGTAGACAGCGCCCGCTAGTCGAAGCGCAGCAAGCGAGGTCGCAGACTCGTTGGAGTGAACCGTGTCCGTTCTTCTATCTGCCGAATTCTCAGCGGACTTGACTGCCTGCCAGAAGATCTCGGCGGCGAGGGGTGGGTTTCGTGGACGCGGCAAGGGTACTGGTCGTAGGCGGCCCGGTTGTTCGGGTTCTCCAGCGCCTCGATGAGGGAGTGCTGGCCCGAGCGGCCGAAGCGCCACCACACCGGCCCGAGTAGTCCGTGCCCGGCCAGCAGCTCCAGGGTGGTCGCGACGACGGGCACGGCGTCGTCGCACTCGCGCCACCCGTCGTCGTTGTAGTCGCGGACCTCCCTGCGCCATCGGCCGCGCCAGCAGTCGGCGGACAGGTCCGCGACGGCCTGCTGCCGGTTGGCCAGTGCGAGGGGTCCGGCGTCGGTGACGACCAGCGCGACCGGAGGAAACCCGGCACGGGCGTGGCCGGGGTAGGCGCGGCGCCACCAGTGCACCGCCCGCTCCGCCGACTCCCGGTCGGCGAGAGCCGGATCGTTGTCGCGGACCCTGGTGCGGAACAGCTCGCGGTACGGGGGGGGAACTTCGCGGCGACGTCGGCCGGGGCCATGGTCGAGCGGTCGACCTCCACCATCAGCACCGGCACCCCGATCTCCGGGGCCTGCCACACACCGTCCGGGCGCACCTTGCGCCGCCCGCCCGGCAGCAGGAATTCGGTCTCGGTCGACCAGGACCGCACCGTGCCGACCCCGCCGCGGCCCCCGGTGCGCGGCCGCCGCGCACGAACGCGGCGATCGTCTCGTTAACGGCCATCGCGTGCTGGGCACCGGAGCACCCGGCACCCCGGGCCGTCGAGCCCATCTCCGAGCGGACCATCCCGAGCACCTGCCCGGCCGTCGCGCTCGGTGCGCAGCTTGGACAGCTTCGTCCCGGCCTGGAGCAGTTGGGCGGCTTCGCCGCGGCCGGCTGCGGTCAGGGGCCACAGCTTGCGGTTGTCCGGCAGGCGCAGCTCCGCCCGCACCCTCCCGGCGGCCTCCAGGTCGACCAGGACGTCGCGGGTCGCTTTGTCGATCCGCTGTCCCGGCAGGACCAGATGCCAAAGCTCGCGAGCGGTGGCGCGCTGGAACAGGCCGAGCGACACCAAGACCCTACGCCACACCGGTTCCGTCGAGTCCGCCTTCCACCGCACCTCGGCAGCGGCAGGAAGAGGGTTGTCGCCACGGCTTCGGCCCCTTGTCCGGGGCGGCTGGCCTGCGGAAACGGCCCGGTCGGCCGTCGGGGGCACGGAGGTGCCGGCGGAGGTGCCCGCGGGGGCGGCGCCGGGGCCCTTGTCCCGGCCGGGCGAGGCCTTCGCCGACCGATCGACCTTGTGGTGGTCGGCGGCCTGGTCGTCGTCGTCCGGGTCGGGCGCGGCGAGCGAGGTGGTGGACATCGAGGTGGCCTTCCGTCAGCAGCAGGCCGGGACCGGCGCGGTGGCCGTCCCGGCATCCGAGCGAGCGCCCCGGGTGCGGCCGACGATGCACGCCACCCCCTTGTCCGCGGTCTGACCGACCCCCTTGTCCGGCCCCTTGACCAGCGTGTTGTCCCACCCGATTCGCCCAGGTCTTGGGCCTTGTCCTCTCGGAATGTCCGTGAGCGGGATCACCCCTTGGTACGGGGGAGCAGTCGGCCGGGCGCGATGCCGCCGAGGTCCCGCGCAACGGTGAGGCGCAGCAGGGTGAGGGCGTCGGTGGGGTTGGTGGAGAGCAGGGGGAGGTCGTCGGCGGCGTCGGCGACGGGGTGGCCGTTGATGAGGGCGATCCAGGAGTTGTTGTCGTCGTAGACCTCGGTCCAGCCGAGCTGGCGGCCTCGCCGTTCGAGGGCCTGGACGTTCGGGGCGGTGGGCCAGGTGAGGTGGACCAGGCCGTCGCCGAGGGCGTAGTCGCGGCGTGCCTCGCCCAGGCTCCGGTCGGTGGGCGCGGTCCAGCCGGTGGCCTGGCCTAGGGTGAGGTCGGGCATCGGTACCGCGGGCGTGCGGGCGGCGGTGGCCGGGGTGCGGGGCGGGTCGACGTCGGCCAGGCGCCAACCGGGCCGGTGGAATGCGTCCAGGGCGAGGTCGGGGGTGGCGAAGGTCTGGGGCCGGCCCAGGGTCCCCACCACGAACCGGCCAGCCTCGCCGGCACCCTGGTGCTCGACGGCGATCCAGCCGCCCAGCCCTCCCGGGCCCTGCAGCAGCAGCGTGGTCCAGCCGACCGGGACACCTGCGCGCACCAGGAGCCGCGCACCACCCGCCTGCGGGGCGTTCCAGGTGGCCAGCTGCCAGCCCGCGCCGAAGGTGACGCCGAGGTCGTGGTGACGGTCCGGTCGGCCTAAGCGGGCGATCGGGTCGGCGACCGCGCTGCGCAGCGCTGCGTGCCCGTCAGTTTCGGCCGTGGTGCTGCTGCTTTCGCCCCGGGGCGTTTGCGGGGCCGGCGGACAGGCCGCCGCGTCGGCGTCCTTTTCGGACCGGTGCACTTCACCGGCATCCGGACACGGACCGGACGGGGCCGGGAAATCGCTCTGGTCCGTATTCGGGCCGGAGGCGGCCTCGACCTCGGCCATGCGGTGCAGCAGGCGCTGCGGCGCCGGCTGAGCGGACAGCAAGTCAAGGGAGTCGGTCGATTGTGGAGGTCTGGGTGGTCGGGCTCGGTCACCCGTCTGGTTGCTTGTCGTCCGCTGCGCTGAGTGCGCGGGCTGCCCGGAGCAGTTGTCGCCCCAGCTCCTCGATGTGAGGGGCGAGTTCGCTCGGCCCGTGGAGGGTGGCAGTCGGTCCCAGGGTGAGGAGTTGTGCGGCGATGTGGAGGGGGTCGTCGGCGGAGAGGTCGACGGTGGTGGTGTGGGCGTCCAGGGCGTGGAGGCGGTCGGGGAGGGCGCCCGTGCGGGCGCGGACCGTTTCGGCGGGTTCGGGGACGGTGGCGCGGGCGGTGTAGCGGGCGGGGGCGGCGGCGATGGTGGCGGCGACGTGCGCGGCCGGGTCACCGCCGGGCAGTTCGCGTGCCGGGACGCGGTGTCCGGTGGGCGCGGGGGCGGAGAGGCGGTCGACGCGGAAGGTGCGCCAGGCGTCCTTGCCGAGGTCGTAGGCGACGAGGTACCAGCGGCTTCCCGCGGCGACCAGGGCGTGGGGTTCGACACGGCGGGCGGTGGCGTCCGTCGCGTGTTTGGCGCGGTGGTCGAAGGTGACGATCTCGTGGTCGCGGCACGCGGCGGCCAGGGTGGCGAGGGCGGCCGGGTCGGCCCGGGGGCCGCCGCCCGGCGCGAGCGGCACGGTGACCGCTTGGAGGGCGGCGACCCGGTGGCGCAGCCGGGTCGGGAAGACCTGTTCCAGTTTGGTGAGGGCGCGCAGGGCGGTGTCCTCGATGCCGGTGACGCCGCTGGTGGCGGTGCGCAGGGCGACAGCGACGGCGATGGCTTCCTCGTCGTCGAGGAGCAGGGGTGGCAGGTCGGTGCCGGCGGCGAGGCGGTAGCCGCCGGCGTGACCGGTGGTGCCTTCGACGGGGTAGCCGAGTTCGCGCAGGCGGTCGATGTCGCGGCGCACGGTGCGGCCGGTGACGCCGAGGCGGGTGGCGAGTTCGCGCAGGCGGTCGATGTCGCGGCGCACGGTGCGGCCGGTGACGCCGAGGCGGGTGGCGAGTTCGGCGCCGGACCATTCACGGCGTGTCTGGAGGAGGGAGAGCAGGCGCAGCATGCGGGCGGGCATGTCCTGGGTCATGCCGTTCAGATTGCCATCGTTCTAGGACGTGAGCTGTCCTAAAAGGCTCCTAGCGTGGTGGACATACCCGCCGATGACGGACGCGCGGGGTGATCCGTGGGGTGTGACGATCGGCAGGTGCGCGACGGTGCGCCGTCCCCTGCCGGAGGTCCCCCTCGTCGAAGGAGGAATTGTCATGGGTTTCATGGACCCGGGGAACGTCGTGCGGTTCGAGATCGCCACGGCCGACGGCCAGGCCGTCCAGGACTTCTACGGCGCGCTGCTCGGCTGGAGCTTCGCCGCCGACCCGGACTCGTCGGTCGGCGCGGTCGCCTGCATGCGGATCACGGCGCCGGGGACGCCGGTCCCGATGGGCGCGATCCACGAGGACGCCGACGGCCCGGAGGAGCGGGTGAGCGTCTGCGTGGTCTCGGCGGACGTCGCCGCGGACCGGGAGCGGCTGGAGAAGCTAGGTGCGAGCGTCGTCGTCCCGGAAACCAGGGCCCCGGACGGGACTTGGTCCGCCCGGATGGCCGATCCGCGGGGCAACGTGTTCTCGATCGTCGGGGACGGGCCGGTCCGGGAGCAGGACGAGCCGGTGGCGGCCGGGCCGGTGCCCGGTTCGTACGCCTGGTTCGAGGTCGGCACCACCGACTCCGAGGCCACGGAGGGCTTCTACTCCGCGGCGTTCGGCTGGCGGTTCGTGTTCGACGACACCGCGGGCGGCAAGCGGTACCACAACGTCTTCACCGGCAACCAGTGGCCGTCGGGCGGCATGTACGACCTCGGGGCGGACGGTGTCGACTACCTGATGCCCGACTTCCTCGTCACCGACGTGCCGGCCACCACCGCCAGGGCGGTCGAGCTGGGGGCGAAGGTCGAGTTCGGCCCGGACACCAATCCCGACGGCCTGGTCTACTCCCGGATCGTCGACCCGCGGGGCAACCGCTTCGGTCTGTTCTCGATGCCGACCGCCGGGCAGGTGCTGGCGTGAGGATCGCACTGCTGGGCACCGGCTTCGGGCAGCCGCACGCCGCGGTGTACGCGGCGCGGGGCGACGTCGAGGTGGTCGTGTTCGGCCGCGACCGAGAGAAGACCGCCGCGGCGGCGGGGCGGTTCGGATTCGAGGCGTCCACCGACCCGGACCGGGCGTTCGAGGACGCCTCGTTCGACCTGGTCGACATCTGCCTGCCCACCCCGCTGCACGCCGCGCATGTGCTGCGGGCGCTGGAAGCCGGCAAGCACGCGCTGGTCGAGCTGCCGATGGCCGACAACCTGGCCGACGCGCGGCGCGTCGTCGAGGCCGCCGAGCGCAGCGGCAAGCAGGTGTTCGTCGACATGTTCGAGCGGTTCATCCCGGCCAACCGGGCCCTGTTCGACGCCGTGCGCGAGAACACCTACGGGCGCCTGGAACAGCTCACGCTGTGGAACCTGACCGCGCCCCTGTGGCCAGGCGCCAGCCTGGGCCTGCGGACCCTGCCGCTGGAGGCCATGCACAGCGACATGGACATCATCACCCGTACTCTCGGCAGGCCGCACGGCATCGACGTGACCGCCCACGCCCGCGACGAGGACAGCGCCTCCATCGAGGCGACGCTCCGGTTCGACGGCGCGTTCGCCCGCGACTCGGTCTCGGCACTGATGCCCATGGCCTGGGGTGCGCGCGGCGGCTACACGGCCACCTTCACCGGGGGCGTGCTGGAGTCGCTCTCCACGATGGACTTCGATGGCAAGCCGTCCGGCACCGTCACCGCGTACACCGCCGACGGCGCACGGCAGTTGGAGCTGCCGGCCGCCGACCAGTACGCGGCGATGATCGACCACGTGCTGGCCTGCCTGCGCGGCGGGGCCGTCAACGAGATCGCCCCGGCCTCCGTGCTCGACGCGCTGCGGCTCACCCTCGACATCGACCGGCGGGTCAACGGCGAGCGGACCCGGTAGCGCAAGGCCGCCCGTTCCACTCTCACCTCACCTCACCTCGCAAGGAGTTACCTCATGAAGATCGCAGTCCTCGGCACCGGCGGCGGTGGCCGCGCCCACGCCGCCAAGCTCGCCGAACTCGGCCACCAGGTGTACGTCGGTACCCGCGACCCCGAGGCCACGCTGGCCCGCACCGAGCCGGACATGATGGGCAACCCGCCCTACCGGCAGTTCCTCGCCGACCGCCCCGGCATCACCTTGCTGCCCTTCGGCGAGGCGGCCGGCGCCGCCGACGAGATCGTCATCAACGGCATCGACGGCCACCACGCCCTCGACGCGCTGACCGGCATCGCCGACGCCCTGACCGGCAAGGTCCTCGTCGACTACGCCGTCCCCTACCTCTACAACCACGCCACGGAGCACCCCTGGCCCACCCCGTGGGGCGTCATGCCGAAGCTCGACCCCTGCGACACCGACAGCCTCGCCGAGCAGATCCAGCGCGCCCTGCCGGACGTCAGGGTCGTCAAGTCCTTCGTCACCCAGGAACAGGCGACGGTCGTCGACCCCGGCGCGATCGGCGACGGCGACCACACCATGTTCCTCGCGGGCGAGGACGCCACCGCCAAACACACCGTCACCACCCTCCTCAAGGCGTACGGCTGGAACGACATCCTCGACCTCGGCCCCCTCGTCGCCGCCCGCGGCATGGAGATGTACGCCCACATGCACAGCGCCATCGGCCTCGCCCTCGGCCTCGGCACGCACTTCGGTGTCAAAGTCGTACGCTGAAGCCCCTCGCACTCGTAGAACCCGAACCACCCAGGCCCGGGCCCGCAACAGCGAGGCCCACGACCGTGATAGCGGGCCGGGGCGGCGGGGTCCGGGTCGGGGCGGGCGGTGTCGGTCATCGCGCGGTGCCTCCGGAAGTCGGGAGCGGGGTACGGACAGCCGTCCCGGCCCGGGGTGGGCCGGGACGGCGGGGTCTTGCGGGGCGGGTCAGCCGGTGACGGTCTCGGCGTGCCGGGTGAGCGCGTCCAGGAGCGCGGTCTGCTGGTCGGTCAGCTTTCCGTCGGTGCGAGCCCCCGCCTGCTTGCGCAGCCAGGTGCCGGGGCGGAAGGCCGGATCCGTCTCACCGCCGGTGCGGTTCGCTGGGCCGTCGAGGGTGCCGCCGGCGGCGAGGTAGGCGAGCAGGCGGCGGTAGGAGCGGTTCCAGTCCGGCTCCAGGCGCCACAGCTCGTCCAGCACGTCCAGCTTCGCGATCTGGTCGGTCGTGAGGTTGTCGGCCTTGCGCTGGCGGCGCATCCACGCGCCCACCGCGTAGTCGTCCAGCTTCGCGGTCGCGGGGATCGCCAGGTGGCCGTGCTGGTGGTGGAAGGCGGCGGCGTAGGCGTAGCCGCGTTCCCAGGCGTTGGCGTTCTTCGACCAGATCATGCCGAGCGCGTCCAGCTCGCTGACCCGGGCCGGGTCGAGCAGACCCTGGCCGTTCAGGTGGCGCTGGCGGGTGAGCCAGGAGATCAGCTCGGCGTGCTTCGTCTTGTCGGTGGGGTCGAGGTGGCCGTGCTGGAGGTGGAAGACCGCCGCGACCGCGTGCATCCGCTGCCACTCGACCGCGCGCGGGTTGAACGCGCGCAGCTTGACGGTCTGGAGGATCCGGGCGGCGTGCTGCCGAGCGTTGATCTTGAGCCACTCGATCGGCGACCCGACCGGGGCCGGCCGCTGCTCGCCCTCCCCGGTCTCGGCGGTCTCGCTCTCGGCGGGCTTGGCCGCGGTGGTGTGCGCGGTGCCCTGCGAGCGGCTGGCGCGCAGTTCGGTGATCCGGCCGACCACTCGGGCGTCGTGCGCAGCGAGGGCGCACAGGACTCGCCAGATGGTGCGGAAGCTGGAGGCCTCGATCTCGGTGTCGGCCTCGGCCTTCACGGCCTCGCCGGCGTCGTGGACTTCGGACGGGTGGGCGGTGGCGGTGTCGTCGCCGACCTCCGGCGTCGGGAGGTAGACCGGGATGATGACCCAGGAGACCTTGCCCTCGCGGTAGGACTGGCGCAGCGCGCGGCCGACGGCCTGGACGATGTCGATGACCGAGCTCTTGGGGTCCGCGAAGCAGATGGCGTCCACGGCGGCGACGTCGATTCCTTCCGTCAGGAGTCGGCTGTTGCAGAGGATGCCGCATTCCTCGCCGTCGTCGCCGGTGTGGGCCTTGAAGTCGGCGAAGGCGGCCCGGCGGTCTTTGAGCCGGTCGGTGCCGGCCACGGCCTTCGCCCAGATCCGCTCCGGGCGCTCCGGGTCCTCCAGCAGTTCGGAGGCGTCCAGCAGGGTGCTCGCGAACTCGCGCGCCGCCGACACCCGGGAGTGGAAGGTGATGACCCGGCGCAGGCCAAGGTCGGCGACCGCGCGCAGCACCGCGATCTGCAGGGCCAGGCGCAGCAGTTCCTCGTTGGTGCGCTGGGAGCGCAGGTCGGCGACGGCGGGCAGGTTGAGCAGTTCGCGCAGGTCCTCGTCGGTGACGACGGGGACCAGGACGCGGTAGTCGGCGAGGTAGCCGTGCTCGATGCCCTGGCCGAGGGTCCAGGTGAACACGGTCTTGCCGTAGATCTCCTCCGAGTCCATGGAGCAGAGCGCGGGCAGCGCCTGGCCGTCGGCGTCGGCGAGGTCGGCCAGGCCGTCCTTCGCGCGCCGGTCGTCGGCGATCCGCGGGGTGGCGGTGAAGTACAGCCGGCGCTTCGCCGGGACTTGGGCGTCGTCGTGGACAGCGGCCCACGCCTTGCCCTCCGAACCGGCGGTGCGGTGGGCCTCGTCGATGACGACGAGGTCCCACTCGGGCAGGCCGTACAGCTGGTGGGCCTGGACGATGCGCTCCAGCGAGGCATAGGTCGCGTACACGGTCACCGGCTCGCTGGCGTTCTCCTTGGCGACCAGGTCGGCGATCCGCGGGGCCTGGGTGGTGACCTGGGCGTGGACGCGGCCGCCGGCCTCCGCGCTCTCCAGCGCCTCCTCCCGCGAACAGGCCGCGACAGCCAGCCCTCGGCGACCGCCCCGCAGCGACCACGCTTCGGCGGTCTGCTCCAGCAGCTCGATCGTCGGCACAAGCACCAGCACCCGCCCACGAGCGGCCAGGCGCCGGGCGCAGCCGGCCGCGATGAGGGTCTTGCCGGAGCCGGTGGCGGCGACCACCGTCGCCCGGCCGCCGTCCTTCACCTCGCGCACCGCGGCCGCCACCGCGTCCTTCTGGAACCAGTGCAGCGGCAGCGGGTTGACCGTGCCGAGCGGCTGCGCCGGGAGTTGTGTCTTTGCCCGGGCGCGCAGCCCGGCCGGCGCGTCCTGCTCAGCGGTGGCGGTCTCCACGGCGGTGGGTCTCCTTCGTGTGCCGGGTGGTGCGGGGCGAGGTGGTGGGCGGGGTGGAGGGCTACTCGTCCTCGTCCTGCTGCGGCAGTTCCGGGTTTCCGTCGTGCTCGTCCTCGTGGTGCTTCCACGGGTCGCTGCCGTCGGGGAGCTGTGCCTGGCGCAGGTCGCCGCAGCCGGTCCCGCCGATGCCGCACGCCACCGGCCGGTCGGGGTTTGCCTCGGCGGCCCGGGCGTAGCGGTGGCGGGCCGGGGTGGCGCTGACGCCCAGTGCCTCGCCGATGCGCTCCCAGGACGGGGCCGGACGGCACAGGTCGCGCAGGGCGAGGGTCAGGTCGTCGCTGAGCGCGCTCAGCAGCGTCCGGGCGTCCGTGATCTCGCGCAGCAGGCCGAGCAGGACCTCCGCTTGCTGCGTCTCGGGCGTCTCCCAGCGGCGCGTGCGCCGGCGGGCCAGCAGTTCGGCCGCGGTGAGCGTGGCCTGTGCGTGCAGGGCGGTGGTGCGCCCGAGCGGGACGAGCTCGGGGTTCCAGGTGAGGGTGTGCTCGTCCTTCCGGGCGGCCAGGAGACGGTAGGCCGCGAGGTCCTCGCGGCACTCCGGGCAGGGGACGTCGGCCAGGTCCCCGTCCGCGGCGAACTGCTCGCCGGTCGGGCCGATTACGGGCCGCCGGCAGAACGTCTGCTTGGGCGTCAGGCCCAGGTGCGGGCCCTGCCCTCCGGCGGCGGCCCTGACGAACGGGTAGAAGGCGGCCATGAACAGCACTCCCCCTGCTACTTGTAGCTGAATGTCTGCCAAAATTAGCAGGGCTTGCCTCATGATCGAAGGCGTGCGCAATTAGTCACACAAAGCAACGCGGCTGTGGTGGGGGCCGCTGTGACCGAGTGCCCCAGTTGGCGAGGCTGAGCGCTTGGTGACGAGTCAGTGCCCGGCACCCGTGCGCTTCCTTCGGGGCTGTGATCGCACCTTCGGACTCGGGTGCTGCCGAACGCCCGGCCAGGGGCCGCCGGTGTGAACCGGCGGTGTGTCAGCTCGGCGGGCAACCGCGGCCCCGCCCGTGTGATCGACAGTGACGGAAGGCGATCCCTCGCCGAGAGACCCTCTTCCCTTTTCTGGAGCTGATCGTGACGTTCCCACTGTCCGAGGTCGCTGACCGGCCGAGCTCAACGCACGGGCACCATGCCGGTTCGTCCGGGCGTCGGAGCCGGGTGGCGGCCGTGGCGGCCGCCGTGTTCTGCGCTGCGGCCGTCGCCCCGCTGGCGCTGCCCGCGCCCGCCCACGCACAGGGCACCTGCACGGTGTCCGGCCCCACCACCACCTGTACGTTCGCCTCCACCGGCGCCGAGCAGACGTTCACCGTGCCCGGCGGTGTCACGCAGGTCGACGTCACGGCGATCGGCGGGGCCGGCGGCGTGGAGGACAACGGCGTCGGCGGCGGCCGGGGCGCCCAGGTGTCCGGCACCCTCACCGGGCTCTCCGGGGGGCAGACCCTCTACGTCGAAGTCGGCGGCACCGCCACCGGCGGCAGCCAGTGCGCCGGTAGCGCGCAGTGCACCGGCGGCTTCAACGGCGGTGGCAGCACCCACTTCGGCGGAGGCGGCGGCGGCGCCTCCGACGTCCGCACCCAGCCCGGCACCACGCCCCTCACCACCACCGACTCCCGCCTCATCGTGGCCGCGGGCGGCGGCGGAGCCGGCTGGGCCGGCCAGTGCACCGGAAGCGCGGGCGGAGACGCCGGCCAGCCGGGCACGGACGCGACCTGCAACGGAGGACACGGCGGCGGGGCGGGGACGTCCACCCAGGGCGGGGCCGGCGGCACCGGCGGGGGCGGGTTCTTCGGCGGTGGGCCCGGCACGCTCGGTACCGGCGGCACCGGAGGCGGCCCGGGCGCCTCCCTGACCGGCGGTGCCGGCGCCGGCGGCTACTACGGCGGAGGCGGCGGCGGCAACATCAACCCCTTCATCAGTCCGAGCGGCGGCGGGGGCGGCGGCGGCGGAGGCTCGTCGCTCGTCCCCGCCGGCGGCACCGGCCCCACCGCCACCAGCGCCGCCCCGAGCATCACCATCAGCTACACCACCCCGGGCAAGCCCGTGAAGACGACCCTGACCGCGATGCCCTCCCGCACCCGGGTCGGCGCTCCGGTCGTGCTCAGTGACATCGTCTGCCCGGCCAGTACGAGCGCCACGACCAGGCCGACCGGCACGGTCACGTTCACCGACACCACCACCGGCACGACCCTCGGCACCGGACACCTGTTCCTCTCCCTCGGCACCTGCGCGGCGACCGGGACCGTCACCGCCTTCCGCACCACCGGCACCCACACCATCACCGCCGTCTACAGCGGCGACACCGTCTACCAGGGCAACAGCGCCAGCCCCGAGACCACCACGGTGACGGTGACGGCCTGAGAATGCCGCAGAAGCGCCGGCCCCGCCGTGGGGCGGGGCCACGCACCGCGGTATCGCGCCCAGGTGACAACGATCCGAACGGTCCCAGGTGCCGTCCGGGCCGGGCTGGAGTTCCGCCGACTGGGCTGCTCAGCCGCCAAATGAAGCGCTCAGTCACAGCCGCGCGCTCCTTACCGGGGCTCGGGGGGCACCCAGGCGCGGACCTCCAGGTAGGCGATGTCGGCGTCCTCGACCGCGCGGCCGGTCTCCACCAGCCACGCGCGCATCGCCTCGGTCACGTCGCCGTGATGGTCCGCCACCCGCTGGGACCACTCGGCCGCGTCGAACCCGCCGGTCGACGCGGAGCCGTAGGTGCGCTCCTCGGTGCCGTCGGAGCGGGGGACGAAGCCGCGCCGGATGCCGCCGGAGTCCTGCTCCGAGCCCGCGCTGTAGACGTACTGGTCGGCCTTCATCCGGACGGTGAAGGCGAGGCGGCCGCCGACCTGGCCGGTCTCGTGCACCACGGGGGCGAGGTGGCTCGCACCGGACTTGATGGCCTGCTTCCCGGCGCGGCCGGCCATCGACCCGCCCGCCTCGCCGACCGTGTCCTTGCCGCGCACCCGGGCCTTCTGCCCGGTCTTGGTCCGGCGGCGGGTGGTGTTCGCCTCCGCGATCCCGGACAGGGCCTCGGTGTCGCGCTCGCCGCCGCGCACCGCGCGAACCACCTGGCGCAGCGCGTTGACCATGCTCGCGCCCTTGCCTTTGGTGAAGAACTGGCTGACCAAGCTGGCGTCGCGGCCGAGCAGCTTGGCGACCTGGCGCTTGGTGTAGCCCTGGTCGATCAGCTCCTGGGTCAGGCGGGCGGCTTCGTTCGGGTTGTTCGGGTCGGCCGGGCTCACTGGTCGGCCCCCTTCGCGGCGAGTTCGGCGCGGCTTAGGCCGCGCAGCTTGAGGTACTGCTCCTGAGACGTCGGGGGCTCGACCGGGCCGGTCAGGTGGCCCTTGAGGAGGTAGTCGCCCACCTCGCCCCGGTAGGGCCAGGGCTGGCGCTCGGTCAGGGCGATGCCGTCGGTGCCGAAGTAGACGACCGTGCCGGGCTTGGCGTGCAGGGCCCCGGCGTAGCCGATGACCTCCTTGCCCTGGCGGTACTTCATGTCCAGCAGCGCCGCCCGGGCGCCGGACCACACGTAGGCCGCCCACTCCGGGTGTGCGTACGGGTCGCGGGAGAAGCCGGCCTGCCGCTGCCAGGTCACCACCTCGCCGTCCTGGCCGAGGATCTCGACCCCGGCAGGGAGGGTCTCTCCGACCGGGGTGGTGCCGGAGACCAGGCGCGGGCGCTGGGCGAAGCTGCCGAGGCCGAACAGCAGCACCGACCGGACGGCGCGGCTGGCGAGGTAGGCGGCGGTGCGCTGGCGCTCGTCGCCGTGCAGCTTGGAGAGGTTGGTCAGGTCCGCCCAGGCCGCCTTGAGGCGCTTCCCCCACTCGTCGAGCGGCTTGCCGTCCTCGAACAGCAGGCCACCGAGGACCTCGATCCGCCACGGCGCGATGTGGTTCGACAGGGCGAGGTGGATCTCCGCGCCGCCCGCCCAGGTGGTGAACGTGGCGCCCGGTGTGGCCGGGTAGATCCAGGCGCGGTCACCGGTCACCGGCGCGGGCAGCAGGCCGACGTGGTCCCAGCCCTGCGGGACGGTCACCCTGATGTTCCAGTGCGAGCAGGACATCAGCGCCTTGACCTGCTCCGCCTCCGACATCGCGGCGAACGCGGCCGCGGTGATCCGGCGCGGGGTACCGACCGGCGACTTCCACAGGTGCTTCGCGTAGGCGAAGGTGCGGTCGTACTCCACCAGGGCGGGCAGCTGCTCCGGCACGCGCGGGGGCAGGATCAGCTCGGTACGACCCTGGCCACCGGTCGCGTGCAGCAGACCCCGCAGCTCCTCGGACAGCACCGGGTAGCCGCCAGCCCACTTGCCCGTGGTCGGGATCGTGCGCGACCACAGGTCCCGGCCCGTCTGCGACGGCGAGCCCATCAGCACCGCGTCGTCCCAGTGGCGGCGCAGCGCCTGCCACAGCAGCCGGAACGCGTCCCGGCAGGTCACGACGTCGGCACCGTCCGGATCGAACCACTCCCCCATGCTCCGGATCTCGGTGGTGGCGCTGTCCGGGGCGCTCGCGGGGGCGTAGCGGCCGACCGGCTGGCGCTGGTGGACGAAGTGCCCGGCCAGCTTGTCCCGGCCCGAGCCGACCGCCGTCGTCCAGCGCTCTGACGGCGTGTTCAGCCAGGCGGCGACCGCGTCCTTGAGCGTGGAGTAGCGCTCGGCGCCGTCGTGCCACGGGGCGCCCGCGGTGATGTAGACCCGCTCCGTGCCCGGCGCGGCGGCCAGAACGGCGTCCAGGATCTCACCCGGGGTGCGGGCGCCGAGGTCGACCCGGACGACCTGGTCGCGGACCGCGAGCATCCCGGCCGCCGCGTCCAGGAACACCGTGGAGCGGGCCTGCTGCGTGAAGTTGGGGCGCTTGGAGACCAGGCCCGTGGTGACGGCCTCGAACCGGGCACCGGCAGGGCCTTCGGGGAGGGTGGGCAGCTCGCGCGGACCGGCCTCGACCACCGGGCGCAGCGCGGCAGCGACCGGAGCGACCGAGAGCGCCGGGACGACCGGCGCAGCGGCGGGGGCGGGCTGCTCGGCGACGGCCTGGTCCTCGACCTCGCTCGGCGCCTCGGTCACCGGGGCGGCCGGGGCGGCCGGGGCCGGCTGCTCGAGTACGGGGGCCGGGCGGGTCAACGCCGGGGCGACCGCGACGGCGGGCTCGTCGACCGGCTCGGTCTCCGGGGCCGGGGCGGGCGCAGCGGCGGCGGCGGCCTGGTTCTCGGTCTTGGCGGTGCGGACGGCGGCCGGGGTCGGGTCCAGCAGCGGCGCGATCCGCACGACGTCGCCGACCGACAGCCCGGAGGCCTTCGCGATCGGCGCGGCCTGGGCGCCCTCGTACCCCGCCAGCCCGGCGACCCGGCGCGAGCGCTGGGCGGCGAGCTTGTCCAGCTCCTTCTGCGCCGCCGCGACCGCCTTCTCGGCGGCCGTGATCCCGGCGCGCAGCTCGCGCAGACCGGCGAGCTCGGCGGTGTACGTCTTGCGGTCCATTAGCGGGTCACTCCCCCTCGTCGGCGGTGTCGGTGGTCGGGTTGGTGGTGACGTAGGCGATCGGGCCGCCGGACACCGACGCCAGGCGGGTGCCGAGCAGCAGGCCCGCCAGGCGTGCGTCCTCCGGGTCGGCGGGGGCAGCGGCGTTGGCGGGGGCGGTGAGGTCGGTCAGGTAGCCGGCCAGCCTGGCCTTCGGGAAGCGGTAGCGGCCCGTGCTGCCGGCGGTGCCGTCGGACTCCCACTCGGTGAGGCCGGTCAGCACCGCGACGACGAACCCCGCCACCGTCACCGGTAGGACCGCGCCGGCCGCGACGCGGACCGGGGCGCACCGCCACCAGCCGGACAGCGCGGCCAGTAGCTGCGCCTGGTCCAGCCCGGTGCCGAAGCCGATCCAGTCACGGTCCGGCTCGTCGACCCGGGCGGGGGCGTCCGAGCGCAGCACCGCGACCTCGGGCGCGCCGAGCGCGGTCAGGTCGGCGGCGGGCCGGGCCTGCAACTGCTGGAGCGCGTCCAGCGGGAACACCTGCCGGCCCTGCTCGCGCACGCCCGGCACCACACCGGTGGCCACCAGCTTCTTCACCGTCGGGATCGAGCACCCCAGCGCCGACCCGGCCTGACCGGTCGTCACGAACACACTCACAAGCTTCACGCCTATTCACTTGGGTCGAAACGCTAGGGAGACCTTACGCCTCCCAACACTGCCATGCCTTTTCAGTACGTCGCACACGCGTGTCGGGAGGGCAGCTCACTCCTGCTCGATGGGGAACAGCGTCTCGTGCCGTTGCCGGGTGAGGGAGGCGGCCTTGGGGCCAGAGGAGTCACGCAGCTGGGGCAGCTCCATCATCAAGGTGATCAGGTCGACCGGCGGGGCGTAGCCGCCGGAACGCCTGCGCAGGAATTCCTTGAGGTGGCTCTTGCGGGCCGGGATGGTGCGGGCGCGGTCGAGAACACCGCTGGCGACCAGTTCGTCGGCGAGTTCGGGCAGCCGGATCATGTATTCGCCGAAAATGGCGTCCGCGGCTTCCTCGACGGCGTGGATGGCCTCTTGGACCGCGCGCCACCGGATTCGGTTCGCCTCATACTCCTCCTCGCCCGGACGTGGCACGAGGCGCTCGGCTGCGCGACGTCGCGCCTGCGGGTCCTTGGCCTCGCGGAACGACGGGTCGTCCTGCAGCAGGCGTGAGATGCGGGTGACCTCCGCCTCCTCGTCCTGCGCCCTGCGCGTACGGACGTGCTCGACGGCACCGTCCTGCTCGTACCGGGCCTCCTCGGCCTCGGCCTCCAGGTCGGCCACCCACGCGGCCCGGCGGGACCAGAACACCGCGATGCCGTCCAGGACCACGCACAGCTGCACCTCCTCGATCTGGCCGTTGCGGCGCCCGGCACGCCGCCGCAGCCGCTCGACCGCGTCCGACGGCGCGTCGGAGCCTTCGCCGTCGTCCTCGTCGAAGGCGTCCTCCAGGAAGCTCTCGGCGTCGAACACGATCGTGCTGTGGAACAGCACCCGGGCACCTGCCGTACGCGCACGAGCACAGAGTTCCTCCGGCGTTATCGCCTCGTGGTCCACGTCCGCCCGGCCGGGGTGGTCCTCCGGCACTGCCGGGATCAGTTGCAGCCCGAACTCCCCTGCCATGACGGGCAACCGCTCACGCAACTCGGCAAGGACAGCGTTCTCGCCCACCTCTGCACCCTTCACTTGATGACTCAGCGCATCGATGCCATGACGATACGAATCCGGACTGACAGTGCGTCACCCGATCGGCGGACAACCGGGCGGGCGGGGAGGAGCTGAGGCCGGTTGAACCGGCTGGTGGCCCTCGGCTGTACCGCTGCCGCCCTCACCCTCACCCTGGGTACCGCCCAGGCCGCGCCCGGCAGCACCGACACGACCTGCTCGTCATCGCTCACCCCGGACGGCTTCGTGGACGCCCAGTGGTGGAACAGCGCCGGCTGCGGCACCGGCTTCAACCCCAACACCAAGAAGATCATGCAGCTCACCGGCTACCCGGTCGGCACCGTGGTCAACGCCTGCGCCTTCACCTGGCCGCCGGCCGGCTGGACGATCGTGAGCAGCTTCTACAGCTCCGGGTGCCAGCACTCCTCGGTGCCGAGCTTCGACAAGAACTCCTGGCAGCTCAAGCGCGTCTCCTGACGGCTGCCGGGTACCCAGGGCTTGCGGACGCCCGGGCCGAACCGCCGACCGAACGGCGGCGCGAGGTGGCCTGCGGCGCCCTGTGATCACGGTTGGCCGGGCCCCGCCCCCATGGTGATCATGACGCATCCCTGACAGCATGGGCAACCGTGCCGCAGGGAGCGGCATTTGGAGGGAGAGCATGCGCAAGGGACTCAATGCACTCGCGGTCGGTGCCGTCACGATGGCCTCGATCGTCCTGGCCAGTGTCCCGGTGTTCGCGGCCGGGGCCGCACCTGCCCAGGCAGCTCCGACGGAGGCCCCGAGTACCGGCACCAGGGTCATCTACGTCCACGGCAACGCGACGCAGACGAATGAGGTCATCTACGGGCCGGTCGGCGAATACCCGTCGAACTGGCCGCAGGCGAGCTCGTGCTGGACCAGCTTCGACCCGTCCAGCCCCGGCGGGCGTGCGATGAACCATTACTACGAGAACTGCGGCTCCTACGTCACCACCGTGTGCCCGGCGGTGCGCATCAACGGCGTCGGCCCGCTGTACGTGTTCATCGACCACGCCGTCTACCTGCACGCCAAGCCGACGGTCGACTACGGCGTCGACTGGCGCTACGAACAAACCACCAAGAACGGCTGGTACACCACCGTCACCTGCTAGAGGTGAGGGCTGGGGGGAAACGCAGGACGCTGTCGGGCAGCTGAGCCCGCATCCGCTGCACGGGCGGGAGCGCGCGGCGATCGGCTCGGCGGCTGCGGCGATCCCGCTTCGTCGGGGCGGGCGGCAAGAGGCGGGCGGCAGGAGGCGGCCCGCTCTCCGGGCGTGGCGGCGACGACCTCCCCGCAGCACCGGCTCCGAGCCCGCCTTCCCGCCGATCGGACCCCGGGCACGGCCGACACGGACGCGACGAGGTGGATCCGGCCTCAGGGGCCGAAGGCCCTGGGTGCCCACTGGTCGAGGTAGTCGGCGATCGGCCGCAGCTCGGTGGTGAGGAGCCGTTGCTGCGCCGCCACCCACGGCTCGGCGAGGACGGTGGCGATCGCGCCGGGGAAGGTGGAAAAGCGTGCGCAGGCCAGGACGGAAGCCCGCAGCTGCGGACCGGGCAGGTGCAAGAGCCCGGTGCGCAGGATGTTCTGGAGCCACGGCTGCTGCTGCGGCCGGTACGGCGGAAGCGTCCGGAAGCGGTGGGTGACGACGGCCCCGGGGATGCCGAGCGAGGGACGCCCCGCGCGCCACCACCGCAGCGCCAGCTCCACGTCCTCCAGCCCGAATCCGCTGAAGGCCGCGAAGCCTCCTTCCATGAGGAAGCGGTCCCGGACGACCGCCAGGCAGCCGCCGGGGAGGAGACCGACCTCGATGGGTCCGGGTCCGGCCACCGGGCGCCAGCGGTAGGTCAGCAGGGCGTCCACGAGTTCGGCCCCGCAGCCCACGAACCGGCTGTCGGAGGCGTCCCGCACCGCGGGTCCGACCAGCGCGTCCGGCGTGCGCTCGAGCGCGGCCACGAGCGGTGTCAGCCACCGGTCGTCCACCGCGCAGTGGGCGTCGAGGAAGACGAGGACCGGTTGGTCCGCAGCCCGCGCGCCGCGGTTGCGGGCCGCGGCCACGCCGACATGGTCCCCGCGCAGCGTCCGCACCCACGACGGCCAGTCCCGCTCGCAGCCGCCGTCCGTGCTGCCGTCGTCGACGAGGACGAGTTGCCGCGGCCGCACGCACGCGCTGGCCACCGACCGGATGGTCTCGGTGACGCGGTCACCCTCCTGGTAGGCGCAGACGACGACGGAAACGGGCACCGAGGAGCGCATGCCGGCGTCACCGATGCGGTGGAACGGCGGGTTGCGGACCGGCGGCGGCGAGCTCCGGCGGCAGGTCGCCGACCACCGAGGCGGGCGTCCGGGCCCGGCTCCAGAAGCTTCGGCACTCCGGCAGCAGACGGCCGTGCCGGGCGGTGTCCACCCAGGTGTACCGCTCCGGTTCCCGGGTCAGGGTGAACCCGCGCAGCAGCGCGAATTCGCAGAACCTGCCGAACCCGGCGGCGTGCGCGTAGTCGCTGATCGACTGGCCGTGTGCGTCCCGGCAGTGGGCACGGAGCCCGGCATACACGTGCCGGGGGACGACCAGGGGCGGCGGCTCGGTCACGTCCGGTCGCACCGGTTCACCGAAGAAGGCGGCCGGGCACCGCCGCCAGCCGTCCGACTCCGGCCGGGCACCGCCCGAGTCGAAGGCCATCCGTGGCCGGCCGCAGTCGAACAGACGGGCCGTCAGCTCGCACGGCGCCGTGAACACCTGGTCCGAGTCCAGGTGCAGGATCATGTCCGCGTCCGTGTAGCGGTCCGCGTTGAGCTTGGTGATCTGCTGGCCGAGGTAGTCGTCGGCGTAGTCGCGGCACGTGGACAGACGGACGCCCGTCGACTCGATCGCCGACGGCTCCATACGTTCCAGACTCGACCGCGGCACGACCACGACGACCTGGCGGTGGCCCGACGCGAACAGGGCGATGGAGCGCAGCGCCAGGGCCAGCCACTGCCGGTCCCGGTGGTAGGACCGGATGAAGACGTCGATGGTCGGGGTCACTCGACGGGCTCGTCCCCGATGCCGATCGTGGGTCCCGGGGTGCCCGTGATGCCGCCGGGCGGCAACGTCATCAGGAGTTCGTCGAACCCGGGGAACACCTCGGCCCACCGCGTGTCGCCGGCCCAGTGCGGCGCGATCCCCGCCGCGAGTGCGAGGTGGAATCCCGTGAGCCGGGAGATCCGGGCCCGGTCGAGGTTGAGGGCCAACGCATCGCCGAGACGGGTGGCGTCCAGGCCGAGTTCCTTCAGCACCGCGGGCGGGCTCGCCGAATACGCCGTGAACTCGGCCCCGCCGGTCAGGATCCGGGCCTGCCGGGGCACGAAGCCGACGTCGGCGAGCTCACCGGAGACGACCGCCGACTGCTCGTTGACGAACAGGGACACCCAGTCCACGCCCGCGCCCGCCAGGTCCTCGAAGAGGAACTTCGTCATCGCCGCCGCCAGCCCCACATTGGTGGCGTCCCGCACGGAGAGGAACGCCGGGGTGAGCAGCGACTGCCCGTTGTCGCTGACCACCGCCACCGCCACGCCGCGCAGGGTCCTCGCACCGATGCCGGACGGCGGCCACGGACGCTCTTCGAAGGCCACGGCGATCCTGGTGCGGGCCCTCGCCGTGAGCGGGACAAGGACCTCGTCGAGCAGGTGCCCGAGGCCGAGCCGTCTGAGGAAGTGGGCCAGCTCCGGCCGGTACTCGCCGAGGAGATCGGTGGTGATCCGCAGTTCCAGACGGTCGTTCAGCTCGTCGTGAAGGTTGTTCATCGCTTCTCCTCGCTGGTACTGCTGTCGTCCACGTCGTAGAGCCACGCCACCGCCGAGTACCGCACGCCGGTGCGCACCGGGCGCACCTCGTGCAGCACATCGGAGCGGAAGGTGACGATGGAGCCGGCTTCCAGCCGGATGTTCTCGGGCGCCACGGTGCCGTCGGGCCGGGGAACGTAGAGGACCAGCGCTCCGCCATCGAAGGAGGGGAGGCCGTCGTGCGGTGTCGCGTCGTTCAGCAGGCAGACGATCGACAGCCGTCGATGGCGGACGACGGCGGGATCCAGTGGGTCGTCGGAGCTGTCCCGGTGGGCGCGGAAGAGTCCGCGCTCGGCATAGCTGCAGAACTTCGGGCCGTCCAGTGCGGCCCGTCGCCATCCCTCGTCCTCGATCGTCTTCCGTGCCACCTCCCGCATCGCGGCGACGACCGGCTTCGACCGCTCGGGCGCCAGCAGGTGCTCCGAGCAGCTGCGCATGCTCAGGTCGACCACGTCCTCGCTGCGGCGCAGCACCGGGCCGGTGATGGCGGCGGACCGGGCCATGGCCTCGACGGCGGCGCGGCAGTCCTGCGGTGACAGCGCGTTGCGCCAGATTCTCGGCTGCGCCTCGTTGCGCTCTTCACGGCTGGGAGTTCCGGTCCGCATCCTTCGCCCGCTCTCGGTTGGTCGTGCGACGGCAACGAGAAACCCGCGCGATAAGTTAACCAACAGTGATGGCATCGTCATGGAAGGTGATCGTCCGGGAGTGTGCCGTGTCTCCGTCGTCGGCTCACGCATCCCCTTCCGGGACCGGCCGGGCCCACCGCCGACAGGACGGGCCGCACGGCCGTCCGGCAGCGGCAGGTCGCCGCAGGCGTTCGGGCGACCACCGGCCCACTGCCCCCGACCGCTATCGGAGGCGCGCGCCGAAATCTCGCGGCGCCGGCGACAGCCACGACATCGACACCGCAATGCCCAGGATGCGCCGGCAGTTCATGCCACGGAGCCTTGACCCGCGCCACCGAAGCCGAACTCGCCATCGTCCCCGAGTCCTGACCGCACCCCGGCCCAGCCGATGGCCTGCGAGCGGGTGGTCGAGGCCACGGCCGTTCCCCAGAGGCCCAGCCGCCGGACGACCGGGCACAGCGCCGAGGCCGAGCGCTTCGACCAGTAGGCACGGCGCAGCGGGCCTGGTGGGCCGGACCCGGCCGGTGCCGGACGTCCGTCAGCCCGCGGCTCGGACAGGGGACGCAACGCCCGCCACCTGGGAGAGATGGCGACGCTTCGTCGACCGCAAACGGCCCGCGCTGCCCTCACCCGAACGACCCCGGCGCGGCGCTGCCCAACGCCTGGCCTACCGCTCCCGGTTCGTCGTCGTGCGCACCCCGGCCCTGGAGCAGATCACCACCAGCGTGCGGGTCCTCACGCTGCGCGGGCGTCACCAGGACGGCACCGCCCGACCCGGGCTGATCGTCATGCGCAGCCGAACGACAGTGCCCGAGACGGCGTGCGGCGACGAGGAGCCCGACGGGTACGGCGACGACGCGGCACGAGACCGACGAGCAGCAGGCAGGCGGCGCCGACGCGGCAGGGCGGCTCGGCGGCGGGCGGTGCGGTAAGGCGCGTAGGGGGCCGCGGCCGGGCAGGCACCGCCTCCTGACGGCCGGCCGGCGGCTCGCCGTGCTCGGGCTCGTCTGCGCCGGAGATCTGCATACCGGGCTCCGCCCCGACGGTGCCACCCGCGTCGCTGGTCGGTTCCTTGGCGTGCCGGCACGGCACGACGCTGCGGGACGCCGGCCCGGGCACGCACGGGAACAAGGTGGGATCTCCCCGGAAATTGGCGTCCGCGCCCCCGGCGGCCGAGAATCTCGGGGATCACCCGTCACGGGCGGATCACCGCGGCGGGCGGGCAGAGGACGAAAGAGGTGCCCAGGTGGGCGAGGACCGGTTGATCACCGGCCGGTACCGGCTGCTGGAGCGGATCGGCAGCGGCGGCATGGGAACCGTGTGGCGGGCCGAGGACGAGCTGCTGGGCCGCGACGTGGCCGTGAAGGAGCTGCGGATCCGCCCGGAGCTGTCGCCCGAGGAGACCGCGACCCTGCTGGAGCGGACCCTCCGCGAGGCGCGCAGCGCCGCCCGGATCAGCCAGCGCAACGTCGTGGTGGTGCACGACGTCGTGGAGCACGAGGGGCTCCCCTGCGTGGTGATGGAGTACGTCCCCTCCCGCACCCTTGCCGCGGTCCTCGCCGAGGACGGGCCGCTACCCGCGGCGGACGCCGCCCGGATCGGGCGTGAGATCCTGGCCGGGCTGCGGGCCGCCCACGCCGCCGGCGTCGTGCACCGCGACGTCAAGCCCGGCAACGTCCTGCTCGCGCTCGACGGCCGGGTCGTGCTGACGGACTTCGGCATCGCCACCATCGCGGGCACCTCCAGCCTGACCAGGACCGGCGAACTGGTGGGATCCGTCGACTACCTGGCACCGGAGCTGGTCCGCGGCGGCACCCCGACCCCCGCCTCCGACCTGTGGGCGCTGGGCGTCACCCTGTACCAGGCCGTGGAGGGGCTGTCTCCGTTCCGCAGGGCGACCGCGATCGAGACCGTCATGGCGATCGCCGCCGACCCGCCGGAGCCGCCGCTGCGCGCCGGTCCGCTCACGCCGCTGATCGGGTCGCTGCTGGAGAAGGAACCGCTGGAGCGGCCCACGGCCGAGGTCGCGGAGCTGCTGCTCGACGACACCGCGGCGGGGTGCGCGAAGCCGGCAGGCAGGACGGAGCACGGCCCGGGCCTGGCCGTCAGGAACGGTGGAGCCCCCGTTCACGCCGTGCCCGGGCCCGCAGCCGCAAGTGGCGCGCACACCGTGGCGCAGCCTCCCGGCACGCTCGTCACACCCGGGGCCCTCGCCGGGGATCAGCTGCCTGCCGCGCCCGCAGCCCGCCCCGCCGTGCGGCGGACCCGCCGCCGAACCGGACTCCGCTGGAGCGTCGCCGCCGCGTTGGCAACGGCCGCCGCAGCCGGCGGTGTCCTCGTCCTGGACCCCGGCCTGCGCCCCGGGAAGCACGAGGCACAGGCCGAACCGGTGCCGTCCCCGGCGACGTCGTCCCCGGCAGGCGCGGCCGGCGCGTCGTCCGTGAGCCCGGCCGGGCCGTCCCCGGCCGCGTCCTCCGCGGCCGTCCCGGGCGGCACCGGCCCGGTGGCCGTCCCCGCCGGGTCCAGCATCCGCCGGGACCCGGCCGGCTTCTCGCTGGCCGTCCCCGACGGCTGGGTGCGCGACACCGACGCCGCCGGCCGGGTCTTCTACCTCTCGCCGGACCACGCCTTCCGGATCGGCGTCCACCCCACCACCCCGAGCGGTCAGGGCATGCTGGCCGAACTCCAGAAGCAGGACGCCGCCGGCCCGCGGACCAACCCGGGCTACCGCGGCGGCAGCGTCCAGCCCACGGTCTTCCACGGCACCGCCGACGCCGCCCTGTGGCTGTGGACCTGGAACGGCTACCCGGACGACGGATTCGGTGCCCGGCGCGTGCAGGACATCTCCTGGACCGAGCAGGGCCGCAGCTACGACTTCTGGGTCTCCGCACCGACCGGTCGCCTCGACGAGGCCAACCGCTACTTCCAGATCGTGTCGGCCACCTTCCGGATCGGCTGAGACCCGGTCACCTCTGCGGCCACCGAGCGGCGCGCGGACGCCGCAGCTCGGCGATATCGAACTCCGTCATCGGCTCCACAGCCCGTTTCGCCACCGCCTCCGGGCCGGCCGGCAGTCCGGGCGGCCCGGCCGCGCCTTCCCGCCGCCGCGTCTTTTAGGGCGGGCCGGCCCGGGCGGGGCGGGGCGGGCTACTTCCAGACCGCTGCGAAGTGGGGGGGGGGGGGGGGGGCCGCGGGGGGGGGGGGGGCGGGCGCCCGCGGGGGCGCGGGGGGGTGTGGAGTCAACGCCTCTCCACGCGCCGGGGACGAGCACGCGG
>NZ_JBHWGD010000047.1:19243-46445 GCF_042733235.1 Kitasatospora sp. NPDC059722 | reverse complement strand
CGCCCGCCGCCTGTTTTTTTGCGGGGGGCCTGTCGGGGGGGGGGGGGGGGTTTTACCTCCCCACCTGTCGGTTTGGCGGGGTCCCCTCCCCCCATGCCGTGGACCAGGGAGACTCCCACGACGAGTCCCGGGTTGTTGACGAACCTGGCCGACGCGACGTCCGGCTGGGACAGCACGGTGGTCGTCCCGTCGGGGTTCCAGCGCAGCGCCGTCTGGAACTCGCGGGCGGGGTCGCCGGTCCAGGAGTACCCGACGACGGTGCCGTCGTCGTTGATCGCGGTGGCGGAGCTGGAAACCGGGCCCGACGCCTTCGGCCCGAGCAGCGTCGCCGTACCGTCCGGGGCCCACTTCGTGGCGCTCCCCAGCGTGCCGACCGAGGCGGCCGTGCCCGCCACCGTGCCCGAGCCGTTGACCGCCGTCACCCAGCCGAAGTCGGCCACCTGCGTGATGGAACCGTCGGCATGCCAGATCAGGCCGAGCGTGGCCGCGGGGCTGGGCCCGCCGAAGCCGATCACGACACCGGCGTCGTTGATCCCGACGGCCCCGCTGTCGGCCCAGCCCGTCGGGGAGTTCAGGGCGGTGGGAGTCCCGTCCGGGCTCCAGAGCACCGCGTGCCGCGGACCCACGCTGTCGGCGCCCTGGGAGTACCCGACGGCCACGCCCGAGCTGTTGATCCCGGACACGACGGTGCGGACGTCGTCGCCCAGCGGCTCCAGCTCGACCGCCATCCCGTCCGGAGCCCAGGCCACGGCGTGCTGCTGTCCGGCGTCCGCCCACGAGGAACCGATCACCACGCCGGTGCTGCTGACCGCGGCGGCCCGGGCGTTGGTGTCACCGGGCAGCGGATCCAGGGCGGTGGCCGTGCCGTCGGGGGCCCAGGTCACCGCGTGCGTCCCGGACTGCCGGCGGGAGGACCCGACCACGGTGCCCGCGTCGTTGACACCGAAGGCCTGGTCCTCGGTGTCACCCTCCAGTGGGGCGAGCACGGTGGGCGTGAGGTCCGCGTTCCACCGAATCGCGCGGCGCGCCGAGTTGGTGCCTTCTCCGTACAGCCACCCGACGACGACACCGTTGTCGTTGACCCCGGTGGGCTCGCTGAACTGCGTGCCGGCCGGGGTCGCCAGCACCAGGGGCGCCGGGGCCGCCGGAGCGGTGTCGGCCACCGCCGCCGGGGCCACCGCGGCCGCAGGGCCGACGGCCAGGACCACGACGGTGGCGGCGACGACGGTGGCGAGAGGGGTCGATCGCGAGGTGCGCTTGCTCATGATGGGCAGCTCCTGTCTCAATCGGCATCACGGAGACACCGTCAAGTTGACTGTGTGTCAACTGTCCGTCCTCGGACCGAACATCAGTCTCAGGCATCGCGGGCACACCCCGCAGCCCGATCGCCGATCTGCCCACGGCCGGCCGATCCGCTGCCGGGGCGACGGCAACGCCCGAGGGTGGCGGTCCCTGCGGGGCATGGCCGCCGCCATGCCGGCGTTTCACCTGGCGCGCCCGCCTCACACCGTGGGGGTGACGCGTTGTCGGACGAAACCGTGCGGAGGACGCCATGGCCTACTACGCCGTCGGATACACCTTCACTCCCGATCGCCGCCACCTTCGGGTACGGCCCGCGCACCGCGAGTACCTGGCCGACCTGGCCGAGCGGGGCGGCATCGCATTGTGCGGACCGCCGGCAAGCGACACCGGCGGGCTGCTGATCTTCCGCGCCGGGAGCGAGGCGCAGGTGCGGGAACTGGTGGACGGCGACCCGTACATGCGGGAGGGCGTGATCGACGGCGTCCGCGTCGAGGAGTGGAACCCGGTGATCGGCTCGCTGATCGGACACCTCGACGGGGGACCGCGGCGGCCCCGACCCGCGACGATGCGGTTACGATCAACTGGTAATCCCATCGCAGGTTTGGATGACATGACTGACCCTCAGCTGGCTGATCTCCTGGCCCATGTACGCGAACACTCGCCCTTCTACCGCGACCTCTACGCCGGACTGCCCGGCGACGTCGCCGACCTGTCAGCGCTGCCGCTGATCGACCACACCGCCTACTGGGGCGCCCACGGCATCGAGCGCAGCGATCTGCTCACCGGCCCGCACCAGGACGGCATCGTTTTCAAGACCGGCGGCACCACCGGCGCACCGCGCGTCTCGGTCTACACCCGCGACGAGTGGCGCGCGATGGCCCGGTGCTTCGGCGGCGGGCTGCCCGCCGCCGGGGTGCGCGCGGGCGACCGGGTGGCCAATCTGTTCTACGCCGGGGAGTTGTACTCCAGCTTCGTCTTCACCCTCAACGCCTTCCAGGAGGCGCCGGTCCCGGTGGTGCAGCTGCCGATCGGCGGTGCGGCGCCGCTGGACTTCACCATCGAGGCCCTGCGCGACTTCCGCGCCACGGTGATCTCCGCGCCGCCGACCTCGCTGTGCCGGCTGGCCCGTCAGGTGGCCGAGACCGTGGGGACGCTGCCGCAGGTCCGGCTGGCGCTGTTCGCCGGAGAGGCCTTCTACGGCGACCAGTTGGCGCTCATGGCCGCCGCCTTCCCGAACGCGCGGGTCCGCTCGATCGGCTACGCCAGCGTGGACGCGGGCATCCTCGCCGGGCCGGTGGCGGACGAGCCGGACACCCGGGTGCACGAGGTGTTCGGCACCGACAAGGTGATCGAGCTGCTCGACCCCGAGAGCGGCGAGCCGATCACCGAGGAGGGCCGTGCGGGCCGGGTCATCGCCACCGACCTGGTGCGTCGCCTGATGCCGGTGATCCGCTACCCGGTCGGCGACATCGCCGAGTGGGTCGACTACCCGCGACGCCGCTTCCGGCTGCTCGGCCGTTCCGAGGAGGGTGCCCGGGTCGGCGTGGTCACCGTCTACCTGGAGGACCTGCGCGCCATGGCCGCCCGGGCCGACCGCCAGGGTGCGGTCGGCGACCTGCAGGTCGTGCTCCGGCACCGCGAGGCCAAGGACGAACTGCTCCTGCGGGTGGCCGGCCCGGCCCGGTCGGCCGACTTCGAGCGGGAGTTGCTCGCCGTGCTGGACGAAACCCGGCCGATGTTCGGCGCGGAAGCGCGGAAGGGGAACATCCACCCGCTCGCCTTCGAGTGGGTCGGCCCGGACGGACTGGACATCAACCCGCGCACGGGCAAACTGATCCGTCTCGTCGACCAGCGCGCGAACTGACGTCCGGGCCCGCGGCGGACCGGCAGGAACGCGGGGACCGCGCGACCGGCCATGCGGCTTGGGATGCCACATGGCCGGTCGCGCGGTCCCTCCGCGTCTTTCGGAACGTCAGCGGTTCCTGGACCGCCGGTCCACGACGGCCAGCAGCTTCCCGCTCGCCGCCGTCTGCGCGAAGTCCGCGGCCGGTACGCGCTCCACGCGCAGCTCCACCAGCCGGTCCCGCTCCACCGCTGCCGCGAGATCCGGGTACCCGTCCAGGAATTCCCGGATGCCCGGCCCGTCCTGCGGCCGGCCCTCCAGCCGGACGGTCAGCGTCTCGTTGGCGGCGTCGTCCTCTTCCAGCAGGATCTGCAGCGCACCGTGGTGCTCCAGCCGTTCCTCCGCGACCTGGACGAACCGCCGGTAGTTGAGGAAGTGGCTGCCGCTGCGGAAAATGTCGCCGAAGCGCCCCAGCAGCTCGAAACGCGGGGTGCGCCGACCGCACGGGCAGTCCTCGGTCAGCCAGCGCCCGAGGTCACCGATCTCGTACCGCTCCAGCCGCTGCCCGCGCCGGGTGTGCGCGGTGAACACCAGCCGCCCGGCCTCACCCGCCGGCACCGGCCGGTCCGCCTCGCGGTCGAGGATCTCCAGCGTGTGCAGTCCGCTGAACAGGTGGTACACCCGGTCCGGCGCCTTGGGGCACTGGTAGCCGAGCGGGCCCGCGTCGACGCTGCCGTACGCGCCGGCGCGGACCAGCTCGACCCCGAACTCCTCGCGCAGCCACTCCCGCTGGCGTGCCGGGAAGTGCTCGCCGCCGTAGAACAGCTTGCGAACCCCTCGGTACTCGCGCAGCAGGTCCGCGCCCTCGGTGAAGACCCGCAGCAGGTAGTTCGGCATGCCGAACAGGGTGTTGACCCCGTGCTCCACCACCGACCGGGCGACCGACGCGTGGTCGTCCTGCGCCATCATCGGGAACTGGACCGCCCCGAGCGTCTCCAGCACCGAGAAGAAGCTGGAGAACCCGCCGTACAGCTGCCCGCCGAAGAAGAGGTTCATCGCCCGGTCGGTCCGTGGGTCGAACCCGGCCGCCAGCAGGCCCTCCGCGCCGGACCGCATGTGCTCGTGGTAGTCGTCCCAGCTGAACGCGGAGAGCTTGGGCGCGCCGGAGCTGCCGCCGCTGCGGAAGAAGACCTCCGCACGGCTGAGGTCGGTCTGCAGCTTCTCGAACTCCGTCTTGCCGGTCACCGCGACCGCCGGGGGCGCGAGTTCACGCGCACCGACCAGGTCGTCCAGGCAGGCGTCGCCGGTGAACCGCCCGTCCAGCTGGACGTCCACCCGGCGGCTGTAGCGCTGCAGCGCGTACACGCCGTCGTGCGGCTCGCCGTCATAGCTGCCGAGCATTCCGCCCGGCACCGTCACCCGCTGCACGCCCGCCGCCAGCACGGCACCGGCCAGCTCCGCGGTGTCGGTGCGGCTCGCGCCGATCCCGGCGGTCTGCAGGTAGCGGCGCATCGGGCGCAGCACCTCGGCGATCCGCTTGCGCGGCAGCGGCTTCACCCAGACCGTGCGGTGCAGCGGCGAGGCACGCAGCGCGCTGCGGGTGTCGGCGAGCACGTGCCAGCTCGCGTCGGGAGCGGCATGCACCTTGGTGAGCCCGAGGTGCTCCTCCAGCCGGGCCACCAGGACGGTGTTGGTGATCTCGGCGCTCTCCAGCGGCTCGCGGTCGTGCGGCGCGGGTGCGCGGGCGGCGAGCACGGCGGCGAACCGCTCGGCGAAGGCGAAGAGTTCGTCCTGGTCCTCGGTGTCCAGGTACACCACCTGCGGGCTGGCGCAGGCCTGCTGTTCGAGGCGGCAGATGTCGTCGGCGATGCCGTCCAGCGTCTCGGGCGCGGACCAGGCATCGGCCGTCAGGTACGCGAAGGAGAGCTTCGGTCCCCAGTCGACCAGTCGGCAGCCGGCGGGTATCAGCGCGGCGATCGAGGCGATGGCCTCCTCGCCGCCCCAGGCGGCGACGGCGTCGGCGGCCGCGCACAGTCGCTCGAGCCAGTCGGTGCGCGAGGACGGGAAGCCGAGCACCACGACCTGCCGGGCGATCGCTCCGGTGGCGTCGAACTGCGCCAGGGCGGCGAGCAGTTCATGGGTGAACCGCCCCTCGCCGCTGGTCTTGACGACATTGAGGTTGCCCGCGAGCAGGCCCTCGACCACGGTGAGCGCCCCGGCGGCGGGTGCGTTGCCCGGCGCGATGTGCACCAGCAGGCCGACCGGCAGCCAGCCCTCGAAGACCTCCCGGCGGAAGTCGAAGCGCGCCAGCCGCCCGGGGTCGATGCCGCCGAGCTCGCGGGTCAGCTTGACCTCCAGCTCCTCCCGGGACAGCGCCTCGGTCAGGTCGCGCATCGTCCGCGAGGTCTCGTCCTCGGGCACGCCCGCCTCGCGCAGCAGACCCGCCAGCCGGACGGAGTGCTCGCTCGCCGGGTCGGCCAGCGCGCCGGCCAGGCGGTCGCAGGCGGCGAGCACGGTGATCGGGCTGAGCCGCTCGGCCAGCGCGCCGGCGGCGTACTCGTCGAGGCGCTCCAGGCGGGCCGCCGCCTCCGCGTCGTCCACCCACGCGCCCTGCCAGTAGTGCTGAGTCACTTCTTCCCCTCGGTCTTGAGCAGTTCGGCGGCGGCGACAGCGCAGCTGCGGTTGCGGCTGATCCCGGCCCGCCCGTGCACCTCGAACCAGGGCGTGGGCAGGCCGCAGCCGCACTCCTCCGGCGCGTGCTGGGTGACCAGGTCGCCCATCAGCACGGACTGGGCCGGCACCGAGGTGATGTACGGCGAGATGAACTGGGGGTAGCCGCTCCGGCCGTACGGCAGCGGCTGGAGCGTGCGCACGTCGCGGACCAGCTGGCGGGCCCAGACCGGGACGTGCAGACGGTGGTTGGGGCACTCCATGTGCAGGACGGAGTGCTCCACGGCGCCGTAGCCGTCGCGGATCCGCTCGTCCGGGATGCCGAGCTGCTCGTGGATGCGCCGGTACAGCTCCGGCTTGGCGACCTGCTTGTCCGCGTTGCCCTTCCAGCCGCCGCCGAAGACGACCAGCGACTCCGGGTTCAACCGCAGGGGCGGCAGCCCGAGTTCGCGCATCCGGTCCAGCGTGAAGGAGAGGAAGGCGGGGAAGCCGAGGATCCGGACCGGCGCGCCCTCCTCGGCGAAGCGGATCAGCGCGCGGACGCAGCCGAACGGGTCGAACTCGTGGCCGCTGCCGGTGTGCTTGAGCGCGTACTCGACCGAGCGGACGGGAGCGAAGTGGCACAGGTACTCGTCGGTGAACGAGGTGCCGAGGTTCAGGCCCGGCCGGGGCTGGTAGTTGGAGAGCAGGTAGTTGACCGGCTCGTCGCCTTCGGACTTGATCCAGCCGTAGTGGTCGAAGACCCGGGCGACCATCCGCTGGCCGCCCCGCAGGGTGAAGTCGTCGAAGGCCATCTGCGACTTCTGGCCGGTCGTGCCGGACGAGGTCAGGGTCAGCAGCGTCTCCTCGCGCGGCAGCGACAGCACCTCGTGCAGCTTGAAGAAGTTGGCGTGGACGAACGGCAGCCGGTGGAGGTCCTCGATGGACTCCAGGGTGTGCCCCTCGGCCGCCCACAGCTTGCCGAAGTAGGGCGAACGCTCGGCGTGCCAGGCGTTGATCTCGTTCATCGCCGCCGTGAACAGGGCGTCCACGTCGTCCCCGGCGCGATACGGCTCGGCCAGGTCTGCCAGCTGCTGTACGCGGGCGAGTGCTTCGGGGTCCGGTGCCGAGACCGGTTGGAGGTACTTGTTCATTGGAATATCCCGTGGGTGTCGAGGTGCTGCTGCTTCCACAGCTCGATGTACTGCTCGGTGAACGGCTGGAACGCGGCGTCGATGGCCAGGCCCCGGAAGTCCAGCGGCTGCAGGATCCGGGCCAGCACCACGTAGTCGCGGAAGCCCTCGGCCTCCCGGCGCATCGCGGGGTAGGCCGCCACCGGCAGGAAGCCGTGCCCGAGCAGCCGGCGCAGCGAGTGGTAACTGTCCAGCGGCACCAGGGCCTCGATGTACCGGGCGCCGTGCGCGGCCAGCCGGTCGGTGATGGTGTCCAGCTCCTCGCCGATCTCCGCGAGCTCGATGCCGATCAGCGTGCAGTACCCGTCGGCGGGGCTGAGGTGCGCGTACACCTCGTAGGCGCCGTCGGCGGCGGAGAGCATGACGTTCGGCTCGTGGAACGGGTAGAAGCACTCCCCCAGCCCGCCGAACCGGCGGCTCACGAAGGCCGGCGCGTCGATGAACTCCAGCTCCCGGACGGCGCGCCCGCCCTTCCTCGGCCTGGGCAGCGGCTCGTCCACGCGCTCCGGTCGCTGCGCGGGCCCCGGCAGGTCCGCCAGCGCCCGTACCAGCCCGTCGAGCGCGGACGGGACCTTGTACACCGGAAGCCGCTGCTCCAGTACGCCCGCGCGGTGCTTGGCCAGCAGCACCATGGTCTCGTGCCAGGCGGCCTTGCGCAGGTTCGGCAGGACGCCGAGCGCGCGGAAGCCGGACTTCAGGCAGATGCGCTGCGGGGCGGTGGTGTCGGTCCGGGCGGTCGCGTACACGGAGTCGACCGGGTGGTCGCCCGTCAGCAGCTGGTCGGCGAGCTGCTGTACGGCGAGATTGGCCCCGCCGAGCCCACGGGCGTCGGGATGGATCACCAGGCCCTGCAGCTTGCCGATCCGCGCGGCCGGGTCGACCGTGCCGAGGATGGACCCGAGCAACCGGTCGCCGCCGGGCTCCCGGGCCACCAGCCAGGTGGTGTCCGGGGCCGTGATCTCACGGGCCATCACCTCGGGGTCGGTGCCGAGCGGCAGGGCGTAGCTCCGCCCGTACACCTGGCGGTAGAGCGTCAACAGAGCGTCCACGTCATCAAGACGGGCCGGAATGAATTCGAGGGCCAAGTCGCCTCTCCCAAAAGGCGGCGCGAACACGGTTCATCGCGTGCGCACCACGAAAGAAACTTAGGTCGCAAGTAGGCGTGCCCGGTCCGAGCAGCCACGTTGCCGCTCCACCACAGTAACGCTCACGCATCGGTGCACCGGACCGCAACCGTGCTAAAAGACCGTCAGAAGACGTGGATGCGACGAGAATCACAGGCACGCGAAATGTGTACGAAATTGAACCAATGAACTTCCGCTGAACGTTGTCGGACCATTCGCCGACTGATCGTCAGGGCTCCCGCAGCGTCGACCCGGCCTTGCCCGGGACCTTGCCGGACCAGGCGTCGCGCCGGTCGTCGAAGAGCGCCGGGTCGTACCAGGCGGCACGGATGGGTGTGGCCGGGCCAGGCGCGGGCTTTCCGCGTTCCGGGCTTGACCTTGCCCCAGGGGCAGGGTTCGACGATGGTCCGCATGACCAACAACTCGTTCAGCACCCTCGAAGCCCGGATCCGCGAGCAGGCCGCCGCCTACTGCGAGTCCGACAACGTCCCCGGGTTCGTCGCCGGCGTCTACCACGCGGGCGAGCAGGTCGTCGTCGCCCACGGTTGCGCGAACACGGCCACCGGCGCACCGATGCGCGAGGACACCGGCTTCCTCTTCGGCTCCGTCACCAAGGTCCTGACCACCACGCTGGTCCTCCAGCAGGTCGAGCGCGGGGTGCTGGACCTCGACGCGCCGGTGGTGGGGTACCTGCCCGAACTGGCCCTGACCACGCCGGGTGCGGCGGACAAGATCCTGGTCCGGCACCTGGTCTCGCACACCAACGGCATCGACGCGGACCTGTTCTTCCCCGATGCCAAGGGCCGTGACGCCCTGAAGGCCTACGTCGAGGGCCTCGCAGGCAGTTGCGGTGTCCTGTTCGAGCCCGGAGAGCGGCTCAGCTACTCCAACGGCGGCATGATCGTGGCGGGCCGCCTGCTGGAGGCGGTGACCGGGCTGCCCTTCCCCGAGCTGCTCAAGCGTGAGCTCTACACGCCGGTCGGCATGACCGACTCCAGCGCCTCGGCCGAGGAGGCCATCCTGCGCAGCACGGCGGTCGGCCATTTCCCGGATCCGCAGACCATGGCGGCCAGGCCCACCAGCATGTTCATGCTGCCCGATACCTGGGGGCCGGCCGGCGGCACGCCGATCGGCACGGTCGCCGACCTGCTCGCCTTCGGGCGCACCCACCTCGCGGGCGGTGTGTCCCCGTCCGGCGCGCGCGTCCTGTCGGCCGAGTCGACCGCGCTGATGCAGCAGGTGGCGTTCGACATGGGCACCCCGAACACCCCGCCGATCGGCCTGGGCTGGGTGCGGTATCCGTTCGGCGACACGACCGTCCTGGCCATGTCGGGTGCCTCGCCGGGCGGGGTGTCCATCCTGTGCGTCCTTCCCGAGCACGACCTGGTGTTCACCGCGTTCGGCAACACCCCGGGGGCGATCGTGCTGCAGGACCAGATCCTGCGATGGCTGCTCAGCGAGCACCTCGGTGTGCAGGTCCCCGTGCTGATCACCGAGCTGGAGGAGGACGTCGACCTCACTCCGTACGTGGGCACGTACCGCTCCAACCAACTCCGCGTCGACGTCAGCATCGTCGACGGCTGGCTCGAGGAGCGCGTGACGTACGAGCCGGCGGACGCCTCGCAGGAGCGGATCTTCACGCAGTTCGCCGGCGGGAGGGTCTGTGCCCCGCCGCAGCGCCTCGTGCCGATCAGGCCCGGCCTGTTCGCGCCGGCCGGATTCCCGCTGGAGGCCTTCGACGGGTACCTGCGCCTGCTGCTGGTGTCCTACCACGACGTCAGCGACGGCCGGGCGCGCTTCCGCAACGGCGGCGGCCGACTGACCGTGCGGGTCTGACCTGCCCGGTCCGCCCCCCCGGGACGGCCCCCGGGACGGCCCCCGGGTGAGAGGATCTCCAGCATGCTCACGATAGGCCAACTCGCCGACTACGCCGGGGTGACCGCCAAGGCCGTCCGCCACTACCACGAGCGCGGCCTGCTCGCCGAGCCCGACCGCGACTCGTCCGGCTACCGGCGCTACGACGCCCAGCAAGCCCTCACCCTGGTCAAGATCAGGACGCTGGCAGGCGCGGGCGTACCGCTGGCCCGCGTCAAGGACCTCCTGGACGGGGACCCCGACACGCTCGCCACGGCCATCGCCGAGATCGACCAAGACCTCCGGGACCGCATCGCGCACCTGCGGCAAGCCCGTGCGAACCTCGCCCGGCTGCGCAGCGGCGATCGGCTGTTCGTCTCCCCGGATGTCGCCGACTACCTCGACCGGTTGCGCGAGCTCGGCGTCAGCGAGCGCCAGGTGCGCCTGGAACGTGACGGCTGGATCCTCCTGCACGCCGCCTCACCCGAGGACGCCGACCGGTGGTTCGCGCAGAAGCAGGAGCTGATCACCGACCGCGAGTTCAGCGCCCTCTACCGTGAGACCGACGCCGCCTACGACTGGTCGCCGGACGACCCCCGCCTGCCCGCGCTCGCAGAGCGCACCCTCACGTGGCTCGCCGGCCACCACGGCTCGGCCGAAGCCGGGCCCGTCGACAACCCCAGGATCGCCCAGCTGGCCGCGCAGACCCAAGCAGGGGCCTCATCCCCGGCCTGGGACCGCCTCGCCCAACTCATGAGGGCCGGTCCGACCAAGCCGGCCCTGCGGTGACCGGTGAGGAGCAGCGAGTGGTGGTGGAGGTCGCGCTCGGTGCCTGGCTCGACAACACGAACGCGCGGAGGGCGAAGCTGACGCCGGGCCAGCTCGCGCGGCTCGCCGAGCACGGTGTGGAGTGGGTGTAGGGGGCTGTGTCGGCTGGGGTGAGCGTCGTTGTCTGGTGGGTGGGTTGCCGGGGCTCTGGGAGAGGCTTTGGAAGGCTGCTGCCCTGCCGGGTGGCGGCTTTCTTGGGGACGGTTGTGCTGGGTCGTCTTGCGGTTGCTTGCGTGGCCTCCGGCGGACGGGGCCGATCATGAGGGCTCTCTCGGCCACGGTGGTGTCAAGGTTCAGAGGCTGCGGGCTCCCTCGTCTCGACCGGCTCCTGGGTGCTGCGCGTCGGCGGGGGTGGGCGCCTGTTGCCGGTGCTGGGGCGGCTCTCCGGTGGTTTGAGCAGCTGTTATGTGTCCGGTCGTAAATGGCCGGTTGTTTGGCCTGTTGCCCGGTGCCCTCTCTGGCCAGCGTGGGTTCCGCCGTTCCATGGCCGTGATGTCATGGGCATGGTCATAAATTGTCCGAGGGGGGACAACCCGATGAAGCTGGTCCGCACTACCGCTGCCGCCGCGATCCTGGCCGCGCTCGCCGCATCGGCCACCGCGACCCCGGCCCTGGCCGACGTGCCGAGCGCCCGAGCCCTGCTCCAGGCCGGCGCCGCCAAGGGCGTCGCCGACGGCTACCCGGCCGTGGTCGGTCTGGTCCGCCAGGGAGACGACGTGCAGTACGTCGCCGCCGGGGTGAAGGACCGCGACAGCCGTACGCCCGCCGACCCGAAGGCGCAGTTCCGGATCGGCAGCAACACCAAGGCCTTCACCTCGACCGTGCTGCTCCAGCTGGAGGCCGAGGGCCGCCTCTCGATCGACGACACCGTCGCCAAGTGGCTGCCCGGCGCCGTCAACGCCAACGGCTACGACGGCTCGAAGATCACCATCCGTCAGCTGCTCAACCACACCTCCGGGCTGCCGGAGTACATGAACGGCATCCTCGCGCTCAACTACGCCGCCAACCAGCAGCCGTACCAGGCCTTCGCCCCGCAGGCGCTGGTGGATCTGGCGCTGCGTCAGCACGCGCCCACCTCGGCCCCGGGCCAGACCTGGGGCTACGCCAACACCAACTACGTACTGGCGGGCATGGTGATCACCGCCGTGACCGGCAACAGCCCGGCCGCCGAGATCCAGCAGCGGATCATCACCCCGCTCGGGCTCGCCGACACCAGCTTCCCGACCAGCGACCCGACCCTGCACGGCAACTACCTGCACGGCTACGAGTACCCGGGCGGGTTCGCCTTCGTGATCCTCGACGTCACCACCTCCGACGTCCAGGTCTTCGGCGCGGCCGGGGCGATGGTCTCCACCCTCGACGACCTGGCCACCTTCAGCCGGGCGCTGCTCACCGGCAAGCTGCTGCCGCCCGCCCAGCAGGCCGAACTCAAGACCACCGTGCCGGCCATCGCCGGCATCGGCACCTACGGCCTCGGCCTCATACACAAGCAGCTGCCCTGCGGGCAGTGGGTCTGGAGCCACGGCGGCGACGTGCTCGGCTACGACAGCGAGTGGCTGAGCAGCGAGGACGGCACCAAGCAGATCGTCCGGGCGAACACCGAGTACCACCTGCTGGGCGGCACCAAGGGCCAGCAGGACACCAGGCAGTCGAACTTCGACGCCTTCTGCGCGCTCTGACCCGCCCTCAGCCACCCTCAGCCACCGCGAAAGGACCGCACGATGACCACCACCCCGCCCACCCGGCGCCACCTGGGCACGGCCCTGGCCGCCGCCGCGCTGACCGTCTCCGCCCTGCTCGGCGCCGCCCCCGCCCACGCGGACACCGCCGCCACCCCGCCCGTGCTGACCGACGGCTTCGGACTGACCCAGGTCGGTACCCCCGAGGTGCACTCGGCCACCGACTTCACCATCACCGTGACCACCCCGCAGCTGGCCGGCACCCACAAGATCCGGATCTTCCTGCCGTCCGGCTACGCGGCCGACCCCGCCAAGCGCTGGCCGGTGGCCTACTTCCTGCACGGCGGCCCCGGCAACCCGGACGACGCCGCCGCGGTGCCCGCCCTGCGCGACGACTCCATGATCACCGTCACTCCGGACGGCGGCCTCAAGGGCTGGTACGCCAACTGGGTCATGCAGAACACCGTGGTCGGCGCCGCGAACTGGCGGACCTTCCACCTCGACCAGGTGGTCCCGTTCATCGACGCCAACCTGCGCACCCTGCCCGACCGGAGCCACCGGGCCGTCATCGGCGTCTCGATGGGCGGCTACGGCGCACTGCGCTACGCCGAGAACCGGCCCGAGCTGTTCGGGCACACCGTCTCGTTCTCCGGCGGCATCGACTTCGGCCTCCCGGCGATCCGGGCCGCGGTGCTGGCCACCGAGCTCAACGTGATCGGTGCGATGTGCGGGGCCAGCAGCTCCGTGCCGGGCGCCGGCCCGTGCGCCGACTACGACCCGGTGGTCGACAGTGACGCGATCTTCGGCTCGCCGTACCCGGTCTTCAACGCCGACCACATCTGGAACGAGGTCAACCCCGCCGACCCCGCCAACCTGGCCAGGCTCGCCAACACCGACGTCACCCTCTACACCGGCAACAACGACACCATCGAGCACTTCACCGAGATCGCCGCGAACAACGTCAAGAGCCGCCTCGACCGGCTCGGCATCCCGAGCCGGTACGTCGACTACGGCAACGGCGCAAGCCTGTCGCCCGCCTGTGCCGGCACCCACAGCTACACCTGCTTCGCCCCGGCCGTCGCCGACTACATCCCGCACCTGAAGGCCGCCTTCGCCGCTGCGGGCTGACCGGGCCCGCAGCGCGGGGGGGGGGCGCCCCCCCCGGGGGGGGGGGGCCCCCCCCGCCGCCCCCCCCCGCGCGGGCGCCCCCCCCCCCCCGCCCCCCCCGCGCGCGGCGGGCGGCGCGCGCCCCGGCGGGGGGCCCCCCCGCCGCGGGGGGGGCGGCGCCACCGCCGCGTTCGCCGGCACGGCCGGGTCCGCCACGTCCGCCTCCGGCCGCCGGAGCAGCCGGGGCCGGTCGGGTGCCGGTCGGGTGGTGGGCGGCTGCGCCGAGGGTACTGGTGTCGTTGCCCGGCGGCAGGCTGCCGGGGCTCTGAGCACCGTCTTCAGCTATCACGACTGCGCAGCGTGAGGTAGCCGGCCAGCAGGGCCGCCGTCGTCCAGGCCGTGAGGACCAGCAGACCCGTTCCCGGGCTGAGGGCCGGATCGGCCTTCATGACCTCGGCACCGGCGTGGTCGGGCAGGTAGCGGGCGAGGGTGCGCAGCGCCGGGATGGTGTTGGCCACCGGCGAGAGCACGAAGACGAGGGCGAACAGCAGCGAGAGTGAGAGCGCCGTGCTGCGCAGCATCGTCGCGATGCCCAGTGAGAACAGGCACATGAGGGTCAGGTAGAGGCAGGCCCCGAGGACGGCGCGCAGCGCTCCGGGGTGGCTCAGCCCGACGCCGTACGGGCCCAGGGCCGTCTGGGAGGCGAGGAAGGAGAGGAATGTGGTCGGTACGGCGACGAGCAGGGCCGCCGTGGTGGTGCCGGTGATCTTGGCGAGGTAGAAGAGGCCGCGGCTGGGTACCGCGGCGAGCGAGGTGCGGATCATGCCGCTGCCGTACTCGGTGCAGACCAGCAGGACCGCGAAGGCGATCAGGGCCAGCTGGCCGAGCTGGACGCCGACGAAGCCGGCGTCCGCCGGATTGAAGTCGGGGCGGAGCAGAGGGCTGTGCCGGTCGATCGCGGAGCGGGCCGAGGCGCCGTTCACCACGCCGGTCCCGACGCTGACGACCAGGGCGAGGACGAGCGGGACGAGCGTGGACCGGACCGTCCCGATCTTGGTCAGTTCGGCCCGGACCACGGCCGTGGGTGCGTTAGAGGACATGCCGGTTCCTCCCCGTGAAGGCCTCGGCCCGGTACTGGGCGGCGCCGCTGGTGAGGCGGAGGAATGCGTCCTCCAGGGAGGCCGTGCGGGTGGACAGCTCCCCCAGGACGAGCCCGGCCTCGGCCGCGATCCGGCCCACCTCCTGCGTTCCGGCGTCGTCGACGACCACGGCGCCGCGCTCCTCCTGGTGCGCCGTCAGCCCGGCGCGGGTCAGGACGCCCAGCAGCCGGTCCGGCTCCGAGGTGCGGACCAGCGCCTGGGGACGGCAGTTGTCGGCGATGAAGTCGTCCATGCTGGTGTCGGCGAGCAGCCTGCCGCGTCCGATCACCACCAGGTGCTCGGCGGTGATCGCCATCTCGCTCATCAGGTGGCTGGACACCAGGACCGTCCGACCCTCGGCGGCCAGGCCCCTCAGCAGCGTGCGGATCCAGCGCACCCCGTCCGGATCGAGGCCGTTGACGGGTTCGTCCAGCAGCAGCACCTGCGGGTCGCCGAGCAGTGCGGCGGCGATGCCGAGCCGCTGGCCCATGCCGAGCGAGAAGCCGCCGGCCCGGCGGGAGGAGACGGACTCCAGGCCCACCAGGGCGAGCACCTCGCGGACCCGGGCCCGGCCGATGCGGTTGGTCCGGGCGAGCCACAGCAGGTGATGGTAGGCGGTGCGGCTGTTCTGCACCGCCTTGGCCTCCAGCAACGCACCGACGTGCCGCAGCGGTTCGCGCAGTTCGTGGTAGGCCTTGCCCCCGTAGCGGACGTGGCCCTTGTCGGGGCGGTCCAGGCCGAGCATCAGCCGCAGGGTGGTGGACTTGCCCGCCCCGTTCGGGCCCAGGAAGCCCGTGACCCGGCCCGGCCGGACCGTGAAGGTGAGCCCGTCGATGACGACGGTGCCGCGATAGCGCTTGGTCAGCTGCCGTAGTTCGATCACGGCATCAGGCTGCCGTGAAGCAGCGCCGCGGCACATCGGCCGGCGATCCGAACTGCGGCCTCCGCCGCGCGGTGGAGGCGGCGCAGCTCCACCGGCGCCGTCTCCTACCATGGTCGGTCATTCCCGCGGCTGAGGCGTCCGCGTGGCCGGGTGGATACGGTGGGCGCATGGCTCAACTCCCACCGACCTGGCCGACGCTGTACCGCGACGGTGCCGTCCGGGCGCTGCGCCAAAGCGAGTTGGTGGCCGTCGACGGCCTGACGGCCGTGGTGCTGACCGCGCTGTTCCTGGCGTTGCCGGGCCCGGCGTGGAGCTCCCACGGCGGGTGGTCGGCCCGGATCGCCCTCGCGGCCGCGATGGGGCTGCCGCTGGCCTTTCGCCGGGCCCGTCCGGCCGCGGTCTGTGCGGTGGTCGCGGTGGCCTCGGTGGTGGCCTCGGTGGCCGGCGCCGTCCGGGAGCCGTTCCTCGCGGTGGCCTTCGCGCTCTACCAGGTGGCCGTCACCACCTCGGCCCGGCGGGTGCCCACCCCGGTGATCGGGGTGGTGAGCGCCGGCGCGCTGGTGCTGCTCCTGGTCTCGGGCTCCCCGGCCGGCGGCGGGCAGGACCTCGTGCTCCACGTGGCCGGCCTGGCGCTGGCCGGGATGGCCTGGGTGCTCGGCCGGGCGGTGCGCGAGCGTCGTGCGCACGCCGCCCGCTCGGCCCGGCGGGTCGCGGTGGAGGCCGTCACCGAGGAACGGCTGCGGATCGCCCGGGAGCTGCACGACATCGTGGCGCACCACGTCGGGGTGATCGCGGTGAAGGCCGGCGTGGCCAATCACCTGCTGGCCACCCGCCCGGAAGGGGCCGGCGAGGCCCTGCGCGTGCCGGAGGGGGCCGGCGAGGCCCTGCGCGTGCCGGAGGGGGCCGGCGAGGCCCTGCGCGTGATCGAGACGGCCAGCCGCTCGGCGCTGGCCGAGATGCGGCAGATGCTCGGTGTGCTGCGGGCCGGCGGGTCCGAGCCGGAGGCCGACGGGGTGGACGGGCTCCGTCCGGCGCCCGGGCTCGCGGCGTTGCCCGAGCTGGTGGCCGGTGCCACCGCGGCCGGGCTCACCGCCGAACTGCGCACCGAGGGCACTGCCGACCTGCCGCAGGGGGTGCAGAGTTCGGCGTACCGGGTGGTGCAGGAGGCCCTGACCAACGTGCTCAAGCATGCCGGGCCGACCCGCTGCCGGGTCGAACTGGTCGCCAACGGGCGGGAGTTGCGAATCGAGGTGACCGACGAAGGTGGTGCGGGAGGCCGCAGCGTGCGCCGACCGGGCCGGCACGGTGGGTACCTGACCCTGCACGGGCCCGCTGAGGCGGCCGGGGCGGCCGGGCACGGGAGTGGTCACAGCCATGGTCTGATCGGCATGCGGGAGCGGGTGGAGTTGTTCGGTGGACGCTTCCAGGCCGGGCCGCTTTCCGGGGGTGGCTTCGCCGTTCGGGCCGAACTGCCCTACCAGGCCCTGGCGTCGGCGAGGGAAGAGCCCTGATCAGGGCCGGCGTGATGAACCACCCGGCGCCGGGGCGCCGGACCGCCCGGGGGTGGGCGCCCACCCGGGCACAACGACGAACGTCTGGAGAACCGTGTGACCGAGCCCGTCCGTGTCCTGGTGGTGGACGACCAGGCGCTGCTTCGCGGCAGCTTCCGGATGCTGATCGACGCCGAACCCGGCCTGATCGTGGTCGGCGAGGCGGCCGATGGCGCCGCCGCGATCGAGGTGGTCGCCGAGCAGCGGCCCGATGTGGTGCTGATGGACGTACGGATGCCCGGCACGGACGGCATCGAGGCCACCCGGACGATCTGCGAGCGGGACCCGGACGTGCGGGTCCTGATGCTCACCATGTTCGACCTGGACGCGCACGTCTTCGCGGCACTGCGGGCCGGAGCCGCCGGGTTCCTGCTCAAGGACATCCCGCCCGCCGAACTGCTGCACGCGATCCGGGTGGTGGCAGGTGGGGAGAGCCTGCTCTCGCCGAGCGTCACCCGACGGTTGATCTCCGAGTTCTGCCGTCACCCGGCCACCGAACCGGCCGGTCCGCCGCCCGCACTGGACGGTCTGACCGGCCGGGAGCGGCAGGTGCTCCACCTGGTGGGCACCGGACGGTCCAACGCGGAGATCGCGCAGGAACTGCACGTCTCCGCGGCGACGGTGAAGACCCACCTGAGCCATCTCCTGGACAAACTCGGCGCCCGGGACCGGGTCCAGCTGGTGATCGTCGGGTACGAGAGCGGTCTGCTCACCCCACGCCACCGGGTCTGACCGGCCGGCCGCGACAGGGTCCGACCGGCCGGCGCCGCATCCCGGATCGAGAGCCGACCGCGGAATGTCTGGAACTCGGCGTGGTCGAAGAGCACGGTGCCCCGGACAAAATCGGCATAGCCGAAGCCGACCTCGCCGCCGACGAACTTGGTCGCGTAGAAGGTCACTGTGCTGCCGGTGAACGCGGCGTTGTCGAAGCGCACCGTGCCGCCGGCGAGTTCGGCGCCGAGGAAACCGACCCTGCCGTCGGCGAACCGGGCACCGGTGAAGTCCAGCCTGGCATCGGTGAACCTGGCATCGGCGAAGCGCACATCGCAGCCCGCGAATTCGGCATTTCTGAAGCTCACTCTGCCCCCGGTGAACCTGGCACGCCAGAAGGCCCGCCGGGACAAGCTCACCGCCGAGCAGCTCGGGCAGTTGGAGGCCCTCGGGGTTGGCTGGTAGGCGGTTCGGGCCGGGGCTCTGGTGGTCGGCGCGGCGGTGTTGCTGCCCTGCGCCTGAGGCCGCCACCCTGCTGGGTGGCGGCCTCAGGTGCTTGGGTGGTCGCGCTTCTGGCGTCGGCCGATGGTGATGGCGGCCGGTGATCAGGTGAGGCAGGAGGCGAGGGCCCCGCCCCACCGCGGGCCCGGGGCCTTGTTCGCGTTACGGCCTACAGCCAGAAGGTGATGTCGGTGCTGTTCCACTGCTGTGCCCACAGCTGTAGGTGTGCAGCGCCGTTGATCCTGAGGCCGGGGTCGGACTTCGGCGTTATCTGACCGCCGGTCGGGGCGCCGTTGCTGAAGGAGAACCGCTGATTGCTCCGGCCGTTGCAGCTCCAGACAATCATCTCGTCCGTGCTGGGCAGGTCCAGGCACAGGCCCAGGTTGTAGTACGGGTGCAGGTACCAGCCGCCTTCGCTGGCGGGCTCCAGGCACCAGCGCTCGTTGTCCTGGATGTGGCCGTTCTGGGAGGCGTATTCCCAGGTGTCCACGACCGCGCCCTTGCCGCCCCAGCCGTGCACTTCCATGTACTCGCCGCCGGTCCGGTAGGTGTGCACGCTCTGGCACCGGTTGGCGGCCGGCCGCGCCGTCGAGGCGTGCGCGGCGCCGGTGCCGACGCCGAGCGCCGCCACCGCGGCGGCCGTGACCGCCAGGACCTTCACCTTCTTCAGAACCGCTGCAGCGCCGGTGCCGGCGATCCGCTGTCGTGTCCGGGTGCTCTTGCTGTTCGTTGCTGCCGTGTTCATCGGGTACTCCTCTGTCTGGGGGCAGCCGGGTTCTTTCTCGTGACCGGTGATCGTGACTTGTTCCAGGACGCGGTCGCCGTGGAAGCCGGCGTGGCCTTGACGGCCCGCCGGTCCCGTGCCCCGGTGACTGTTGCGTCCGGGCCTTCGGCGATTTGGCTGCTCGATGCCGCGTCTTGTAACAGCCGAAGAGAAGGTTCTCGCCATTCGGTCGGCATGTCATTGACACACCGTGCAAGGGCTTTGACACCATGTGCACAACCTTGGGGGAGGGGCTGTGGTGGGCGGGGTCGTGTTGCGGTCGACGGACGTGCCGAAGGCGGACCGGTTCGACTGGTGGGTCGACCTGGTGACGCGGGACCTCGCACCCACCTACATCACGACCGAGCACCGGGACGACTTCCGGGCGACGGCCGTGGCACTTGAGCTCGGATCCGTTCACGCGTCGGCTCTGTCGTTCCAGACGCTGCAGAGCCGGCGCACTCCTCGGCTGATCCAGCGCTCGGACCCGGAACTGTGGGAGCTCGGGTACGTGGTCGGCGGGGTCATGGGGATCGAACAGGACCGCAACGTGGCGCAGCTGCAGGCGGGCGGTCTGGTGCTGTACGACACGTCCAGGCAGTTCGAAACACGGGTCGCCGAGGACGGCCGCATCATCATCCTCCACGTGCCGAAGACCGCAGTGCCCGTCCCGGACCAGGTCATGCGGAACCTTCTGGCCCGCCGGCTTCCCACGTACGGGAGCGGATCCCTGCTCGCGGGGTTCCTGCGGGATCTGGCCGGGGTACGGCTGGAAGGCTGGGAGGCCGAGCAGACCGGTGCCGCCGCACTTCATCTCGCCTTGGCATTCCTCTCGGGCCTGGCGAACCGGGAACGACTGCTGCCGGCCCGGACACGGCAGACCACTCTGCTCTACAAGGCGAAGGCATTCATCGAGAGGCACCTGTCGGAGCCGGGTTTGTCGCCGCAGGTGGTTGCCGACGCCCAGGGCATCTCCGTCCGCTATCTGCACCACCTGTTCCATGATGAGAAGCACACCGTCGGCTCCTTTATCCGAGGACGGCGACTTGAGCGCTGTCGCGCGGACCTGACGGCACCCGGCCTCATGCCGCGTCCTGTCGGAATGATCGGAGCGCGCTGGGGATTCACGGACCCGGCGATTTTCAACCGGGCGTTCAAAGCCGCCTACGGAATACCTCCAGGTGAGTACCGTACGCGTGCGGCCCTCGACCGAGATCACACCGTGGTGTGATCCGTGGCCGTGCCCGTACTGCAGGAAACAGCCGCCTGGGAGGCGCGTTCAGCCGCACAGGGCCGCGTCGACGGCATTTTCGGCCGGCTGCAGATCCGCCATGCCGGTCGGGTCGACGGTCATCGTGACACTGGCGGCGCGTCCGTCGTCGGTGGCGGCGCTCCAGGTTCCGTAGCCGGGGATGCTGCCGTTGTGCCACCAGACGGTCTTGTGGCACGACAGCTGTGTCCTCATGATCCCCAGTCCGTAGTCGTAGCCGGGCGCGCCCGTGGGGACGGTGGTGCGCATCTGCTCGAGTTCGGGGCCGCCGAGGAGGCGGCCTTCCTTCATGAGCTCGGAGAAGAACCGGGCGAGGTCGGCGCTGGTGGAGACCATCGCGCCCGCCGCCCAGGCCGCCGAGGGGTCGATCTCGGTGACATCGCGCAGCGGTCCGTCCGGGCCGTCCTTGTGGTAGCCGTGGGGGTGAGGTCCTCGAAGGGTGGTCTCGGCGGGGGCGGGGAGGTAGGTGTGGCGCAGCCCGGTCTTCTTGATGATGCGCTTGTCGATCTCCTTGGCCAGGGGCCGGCCGGTGACCTTTTCCACGATCATCCCGGCCACCAGGTAGTTCGTGTTGCTGTACCCCCAATTCGTTCCCGGGGCGAAGACGGCATCATGTCGCAGCGCGATGTCCAGGGTGCCGCGGGGAGAGAGGTAGCGGCGCTGGAGGATGTCGTCGGTGACGTCGTCCTCGTAGTCGGGAAGTCCGCTGGTGTGCTGCAGGAGCTGACGCACCGTAATGTGGTGCCCGTCGATGCCTTGCCCTCGCAGGAGGCCGGGCAGGTAGGTCTCGACCGGGTCGTCGAGGCGGACCTTGCCCTCGCCGGCCAGTTGCAGCACGACCACCGCGGTGAACGTCTTGGTGACGCTGCCGATCCGTACCTCGCCGTCCCGGGGCGCCTTCGCTCCGGTGGCCAGGTCCCCGGCGCCCGCGGCATAGGTACGGGTGTGGCCGGCCTGGTCACGGACGGCGGCCAGAGCGCCGGGCACGTGATCGGGGCTCACCATCGCGTCCAGACGCTGCTGGACCGCGTCCGGCCCGGCGGCCACCGAGGCTGCGACGGCGGACGGGGCGAGCGCGCCGAGGGCGAGGGCCCCGACGGCCACGGCGACGGCGGCGTGAGTCGTCCTGCGACGCGGAACGTGGAACCGAAGCGGCGTAAGTGAGTTCATGAAATGTCACCTCTGGAGTGTGCGTGCGGTTTTGGTGTTCGCCGGGGTTGCCGACGCGGTCAGTGCCCGGAGAGGTCGCGGCGGACGCACTCGGCCCGGTCGCTCCGGCCCTGACCGATCCTGGAACACGGCGCCCCGTGCGCGCCTCCCGGGCGGGAGGGAAACCGCGCTCCCCCGATCAGGGGAGGAGCCGGACGGGAAAACTCACCGGCGCCCCGGAGCGAAACTCACCGCCTTCCCGGTGAAACTCCCCACCGCAGGTCAGTGGCCTGCGCCGGGGAGTCAGGACCCGGCGCCGCCAAGAACCGGTGGCGCTTCGCCTCGGCGGCCGAACCGGGCCCCTTGTCCGCGGCCGGGCGAGGCGTTCGCCGTCCGGTCCGCCCGGTGGTGGGCGGCGCCCTGGTCGCCGCCGTCCGGGCCGGGCGCGGCAAGATCGGGCCGGGCCATCCCCGGAACAGGGTTCGCCACCCGCAGGTCGTATCGCGTCGGCGTCGAGTTTCGCGACGCCTCCTACGCATTCGAGCCCGTCTCGGAATGCCTCACCCGATTCAGCAGGAACGGGGCTGAGCTGGCCGTGTTCGAGCGGACATCCCTGGGCTCGATCGAGGCTTCCTGGACATCCCAGGCCCCCTCACTCCTGGTGAGGCCGCGCTCGGCTACTCACTCGTCGGCGCATACGGGGTGGGATCGCCCGGCATGCTCAAGTCGATCATCGGACACGGAGGGTCGCCCTTCTAGCCCTTCCGTCAAGCGAATGCCCGGCCGGGATCATCCGGCCGGGCATTCGCTTGAACTGTCGATGCGCAGTGGGACGGAACCGTCGTCGGTCTGGAAGGCGTCGTCGCCCCCACGAGAGCCGTAGCCGGGTAGCCCCTACCTGAGTGCCCCTTCCGCCGGACGCTGTCGGCGCCTCTGACCGGTTGCCAGTAGCTGCCCTGCACGGGCCTGCTCCGGGACGGTGACACGCCTGCGGCGGTCTCACCCCGTCCCCCCGGGCCGGGGACGCCGGGGTCGGGGCGCGTTGCCCTGCCGGTCCCGGCGGCGCGGGTCCGCAGGGCGTGGCTCGTCGTGGGCCTGGTCCCCTGCACCGCCTGGTGATCACAGGGCGTCACTGCCCCGTGATCACCAGGTCCCGTGCCTTCCCGGGGTGCCCCGGCGCGCCTTATCGGCGCCTGGCCGGAGGTCAGGAGGCGGGTACGGGCTGTTCCGGGGCGAGGGAGTTGCCGGCCGGGATGTAGCCGCAGTCGGAGGGGGCGGGGCGGCCGGCGAAGCGGTCGTTCAGCCAGGCCAGGGCCTGCGGGGCCCAGGCGGCGGGGACGCCGAAGTGGCTGAGGAAGTCGTACTGCTGGTAGGCGACCGCTGCGGTGCCGGTCGCGCAGTACTGGCGGGCGAGTGCCCGTACGTCCCCGGCGACCATCACGCCGTCGCCCGTGCCGATGCCGGCCGGGTTGGCGAAGGTGCCTTCGAGGATGCCCGCGTTGCCCTGGGCGAGGTAGCCGGGCACGGTCGGGGTCGGGGCCGAACCGAGGTTGGTCCGGTTGACGGCCATGACGTAGGGCTCCACCGAGTTCGGGTCGGCGTACTGGGGCTTGGCCATCGCCTTCCAGCTCAGCCCGGGGTAGTGGCCCACGGCGTCGGTGAGTGAGCCGTGCTCCAGCTGCCGCAGGACCGACAGGCCGTAGTCGTTCAAGTAGGGCGTGGGGTCGGTGCCGTAGGAGCGCGAGGCCCCGACCAGCGCCATCGGGATGATCCCGCTCCACACCAGCGAGCCGTCGATGTACCTGTTGATGTGCGCCGGGTCCACCAGCAGCCCGCCCTCGGCGTAGCCGACCAGTCTGGCGTTGACCTCGGGCGCGTAGCCGGGTGCGAGCGCGGCCGCCCAGGCGCTGGCGACGGCGCCGCCGGAGTACCCCATCAGCCCGAAGCGGGTGTCCGGGGTCAGGCCGGTCGCCGGGGACGCGCTCGCGGCCCGGATCGAGTCCAGGGTGGTGGTGGCGTACTCCGGCCCGGCTCCGAAGTCGGCGTTCTGGCCCTCGGTGTCCGGGAGCACCACGTTGTAGCCCTGGGCGAGCAGCGGCACGATGTACATCGCCTCGACGTTCGGGATCGCGCCGCCCAGGCTGAGGTTCCCGGCGACTGCCCGGGAGGGGCCGTCCTCCGGGTCGAGCGAGTCGTAGAAGGACTGGTACGAGACGGCTCTGCCGCTGTCCCCGGTCAGACTGCGGAGCACGGTGGTCACGTTGGCGGACGGGCGCCCCTGGGCGTCGATGGTGCGGTAGAGCAGCTGGACCGCCGTCACCGGGGTGGGCAGCCCCAGGATGTGGTACGGCAGGGTCCGCGTTTTGAGCACGGTGCCCGGCGCGAACGAGGCCAGCGGGGTGCTGTCGTCGTAGGAATAGAAGGGATCGCTCGCGGTGGTGGCGGTGGTGGAGCGCGCCGTCGCCGACGCCGGGCCGGCGGTGGCGGCCGTGGCGGTGGCGGTCAGGGCGGCGGTGACGGCGGCTGCGAGCAGCCTGGACGTGCGTTTGCGCATGATTCCCCCGGGTGGCTGGGATTCCTGATGACCTGTCAGAGGACGCGTGTGACCACGCTTCGTTGTTACCAACGCGTAGCCGGCGTCCCGGAGAACATCATGACGACGGCCGGGCGCGCTGTCTCCGGGTCGGGCCGCGGAAAATTCCCGGCCTGGTGTGCGACCGGTCATCGGTGTCGGGGAGGGGCCGGTGCCGGTGCCGGCCACTGTGCAGGCGGGGGTCGGCGTGCGGTGTGCGCTCGGCGGCGTTGCCGCCGCCGGTCCCAACAGCATTGGTGAACGGGGCAGTTCGAGGGCGATCACTCAGGGCACGGTGATGACGATCTTTCCGCGTGCGTGGCCGGCGGCGCTGGCGTCATGGGCCGCGGCGGTCTCCTCCAGCGGGAACGCGGCGTGCAGGGGGACGGTGAGGCGGCCCTGATCGGCCAGGTCCGCCGCCAACGGCAGCCCTGCCCAGCCCGGTGACCCTCCTGCCTCGGAGCGGGAGAACCGCACTCCGTGCCGGGCGGCGTCGAAGTCCGCGATGGTCACCACGCGGTTCGGGTCGCCGGCGATGGCCACCAGTTCGGCGAGGGAGCCCTTGCCCGCCGCGTCCAGGACCACGTCGACGCCGCGCGGAGCGAGTGCGGCGAGGCGATCGGCCAGGCCAGGCCCGTAGGTGACGGGTACGACGCCGAGCCCCTCGAGGAAACCGTGATTGCCCTCGCCGGCGGTGCCGATCACGGTGAGGCCGCGGGCCCGGGCGAGTTGTGCGGTGATGGTCCCGACGCCGCCGGCGGCGCCCTCGATCAGCAAGGTCATGCCCTCGACGGCGTCCAGGGCTTCCAGTACACGCGTGGCCGTGTCGACGTTGCCCGCGGCGCCGCCGGCTTCCCCGAAGGACCACGACCGGGGCTTGGGCGCCCACGCCTCCAGCACGGCGTACTCGGCCGCGCCGCCGCCCCGGTCCGCGAAGGGAACGAGACCGAAGACCGCGTCTCCCACGGCGCTGCCGGTCACCCCCTCCCCCACCTCGTCGACGATGCCCGCGGCATCCATGCCCGGTATGTGGGGCAGGTCCAGGGAGACGAAGTCCCGCAACATCCCTGAACGCAGGTACCAGTCGGCAGGGGTGACGCCGGTGGCACGCACGGCGATCCGGACTCGACCGGGCCCGGCGTGCGGCTCCTCGACCTCGTCGACGGCAAGAACCTCGGAACCGCCGTAGCGGTGGTACTGCACAGCGAACACGGAAAGCCTCCATACACACGGCACGGCATTCGACGGGAGAACCCGCGGTCGCCGGCCTCCGCGGCAGGAGGCCGGCTGCGGGAACCCGCGGCATCGCGTCACGCTAACCCGCTAAACGGTCGACCTCTTCCGTTTGTGTTTAAGTGGGAGACATGCCTGACGGACTGTCTCGGAACCCGTCCACCTCCCCCGCCGACACCCCCGCCCCGACGCAGCGGGCCGACGCCCGGAACAACCGCGCCCGGCTCCTCCAGGCCGCTCGCGACGCGTACGCCCTCGACGGCCCCGACGTGCCCGCCAGCGCGATCGCCCGCCGGGCCGGTGTGGGTGCCGCCACCCTCTACCGGCACTTCCCGACGCGCGACTCGCTGATCGCGGCCGCGTTCTCCGAACAACTCGGCCAGTGCGTCGCGGCCGTCGACGAGGCCCTTGCGGACGACGATCCCTGGCGCGGACTTCGCACCGCCCTCACCCGGATCTGCCGGATGCAGGCCGAGGACCGCGGCTTCAGCGCCGCGTTCCTCGCCGAATTCCCCGACGCGCCCGACGTCCGGCGTGAACGTGCCCGCGCCGGGGAATCCCTCGCCCTGCTGGTCCAGCGCGCGAAGGACACCGGACAGTTGCGCAGGGACTTCGACAGCAGCGACGTCACGCTGCTGCTCCTGGCCAACAACGGCGTCCTGCGGGACTCCCCGGCGGCCTCCATGGCCGCGTCCCGCCGCCTGCTCGCCTACTTCTTCCAGTCCTGCCGGGCGACGGACGACACACCGCTGCCCGAACCCGCGCCACTGCGCCTCGACGACCTGTACAGGGCGTACAGGGCACCGCGTCGAACGGGATGACCGCATCGCCGAGGACACGTCCGGCGATCCGGTGGCCGGTCGGACACTCCCGTCGCCCCCTCCCCGGTCACCGGTTCCGTCCCAGACGAGGAGGGCCGGGCGGTGAGGTCAGCCCTCGTTCTCGGGTTCGGAGGGGCGGGCGGAGCACTCGGGCCGGACCGGGCACGGGAGTGTCGGTGGCGGGCCCGCAGAACGGTGTGCCGACACCGCACACGGGAGCGAGCCCACGAAACCGTCCTCGCCTCCAAAGTGTGTGCTCCGGCGGCCAGTGCGCCACTATGACACGATGAACGACACCCAGGCGATGGTCGACTTCCTGCGCGACAAGTACCGCCACACCATCAAGACCGCCGAGACCATCCACAACGAGGTCATCACCGGCCGCATCCCCGCCCTGGGCGGCGACCGACAAAAGCACGCCGGCTACACCCTCCAGACCGTCCACGAGGCCCACTCGATGCTGGAGCTGTTCGAGACCACCATCGTGGCCCACCTCGGCACCCCCGGCCCCATAGGCGCCCTCGCCGAGGAACAGCTGGGCATCCTCGCCCGACCGTTCCAGTAGCCCCGCCCACCGGCTGCGCCCCGTACGCGAGGGGCCAGGCCGGGCGGCGGGGTCAGCCCCCGCCGCCCGGTGCGGCGGGAGCGGGCGCGGACCCCGGACCGGGCCGGCGACGGCTCAGGAAGGCCGTCGCCCCGCTGTGGGCGACGGCCTTCGGGCGTTCACGGGTGGCTGTCGGGAGGCGCCCGATCATCGAGCCGGCACCAGGGGCTCCTGGTGCGCATAGGTGCACCGGGTGCCCCCCACCCCTCACCACGGCGTACTCCCCAGGACGGCCCGCCGTACCCGGCCTCGGGAGTGTGGGCCCGTGTTCAGGAGTCACACGTTCGCTCCTGGCGACGCGGGAGCGGCTCAGACGATCGTGAACTGCTGGTTGGTGCCACCCGTGCAGGTCCACTGGTCGATGCCGGCCCCGTTGCCGGAGCTGGCGCCCCATACGTCGAGGCACTTGCCGGCGAAGGTCTTGATA